>JBDKEO010000124.1:0-4991 GCA_039795205.1 Actinomycetota bacterium | reverse complement strand
GGTGCCACTCGATCGTCAGCCCGTGGTGACAGGTCTTGCTGGTGGCGATCCTCGTGAACGATGGCTCGAGTTGGGAACCAGCTGGTTCCAGAATCCCTCCGAGTGGGCGGCGCTTCCGGCGGGCGATGGACCACCGTCGTGGCAACGGATCGATGTCGAAGTAGACCTCGACCGACGTACGGGTGAACCCGGCTCGAGTGGACGCAATGTCGATGTGGTGGTGCCGGCCGAGCAAGTAGACGTCGTCGAACTCGAACCCGTCGAGGTGTCCGGGGTCGAGGTGGGGGATCAGTCGGTGAACTTCTCCGTAGACCGCGTTGGTGTACCTGTGTTGGTGCGGGTCAGTTACTTCCCGAATTGGTCGGTCGATGGGGCAGAAGGTCCCTATCGAGTTGCTCCGAACATGATGGTGGTAGTGCCGACTGATCGGGACGTTCGTCTGCACTTCGATCTGTCGTTGTGGGACAAACTGGCGTACGTGTTGACCGCAATGGGTGTCGTCGTGCTCGTGATTGCTGCACGGCGAGAGCGCAAGTTCGCTGGGTAACCTTCAGCAGTGCCAAATCTCGACGCCATCGTCAAGGCCTATGACATCCGTGGCACCGTCCCGGATCAGCTCGACGCAGAAGCCGCATATGCGCTCGGCGTTGCTTTCGTCAAGTTCACGGGCGCGTCGGCGATCGTCGTTGCTCATGACATGCGTCCGAGTGGCTTGGAGCTGATCGACGCATTCCAGCGCGGTGCATTGACCCACGGAGTGAATGTCACCAACCTCGGACTCGCCTCGAGCGACCTGCTCTATTACGCGTCAGGAAAGATGAACGTTCCGGGTGCGATGTTCACTGCCTCGCACAACCCCGCGCAGTACAACGGCATCAAGTGCTGCCTTGCCGGCGCCCAATCGATCGGCATCGACAACGGATTGCGTGAGATGAAGGCGATCGCGGGTGAGGTGCTGGCAGGACGAGAGCCGGCCAAGGCGGCGACTGCAGGTGTCCTCGACCACGCCAACTTGCTGAGCGAGTTCGCCGATCATGTGGTTCGTTTCCTTGGCGGCGAAAAACTCCGCTCATTGCGCATCGTTGCCGATACCGCGAACGGAATGGGCGGCCTCGTGGTCCCAGCAGTGTTCGAGCGTCTCGAGTCATTCAGTCTCGAGGTGATGTACGGGGAGTTGGATGGAACCTTCCCCAACCATCCCGCGGATCCGTTGCAGCCGGCCAATCAGCGAGATCTGCAGGCACGAGTGCTGGCGGGTTCGTTCGACGTGGGACTGGCATTCGACGGTGACGCCGATCGTGTCTTCGTCGTCGACGAGCAAGGCAAAGGCATGTCGGGGAGCACGACGACGGCACTCCTCGCATCGCGTTTTCTTCGCTTGAAGCCGGGAGCGACGATTCTCTACAACCTGATTTGCTCGAAGGCGGTTCCGGAAGTGATCGCTGAATGTGGTGGCAACGGCATCCGCACGAAGAACGGGCACAGCTACGTGAAACAGATCATGGCCGAAACCGGCGCGGTGTTTGCCGGCGAACATTCGGGTCACTATTACTTCGCCGACAACTATCGGGCTGACAGCGGGCTGATCGCCACGATGGGGGTGCTCGGCGAGATGTGTCACTCGGGCGAGGCACTTGGCGACTTGCGCAAACCGCTCGAGCGTTATGCCTCGAGCGGTGAGATCAACACCACGGTGCCCGACATCAACAAGGTGATCGAGCGAATCGCCTCGGACTATTCCGCTCATCAGCAGGATCGACTCGATGGCTTGACGGTGGATTGTGGTTCGTGGTGGTTCAACGTGCGGCCGTCGAATACCGAGCCTTTGCTGCGACTCAACCTCGAGGCACCAACGCGTGAAGAGTGTGACGACCGAGTCGCCGAGCTGCTCGGCATCATCACGGCCAATTGACCCGCGCTACGAGAAGACGATTGGGTAGCGTTTGGGCATGACTCTCGATGCCACGTTGTTGTCGATCCTGGCATGCCCTGAAGACAAGGGCCCGTTGTATTACTTCGCCATCGATGGGTTCTTGTTCAACCCACGTTTGTCGCGCAAGTACCTCGTTCGCGACGGCATTCCGGTGATGTTGATCGAAGAGGCGGTGACCGTCGATGCCACGGAGAAGGATGCGTTGATGCGACGCATTGCCGATGAAGGCATCACCCCCACCTTCGCGGGCTGAGACCAACTAGAGTCGCTCGGGTTACTCATCAAAGGAGTCTTGATGTCCACATTCGCTGAGCGACGCGACTGGCGCGTTGCCGATCTTTCCCTCGCTCCATTCGGTCGCAAGGAAATTCACCTCGCCGAGCACGAGATGCCAGGTCTGCGAGCCCTGCGCAAGGAGTTTGGCAAGTCCAAGCCACTGAAGGGCGCACGGATCTCTGGTTCGTTGCACATGACGATCCAAACGGCGGTGTTGATCGAGACGCTGGTCGAGCTCGGCGCCGAGGTGCGCTGGGCATCGTGCAACATCTTCTCCACTCAGGATCACGCTGCTGCGGCAGTGGTGGTCGGCCCGAATGGCACGGAGGAAAACCCGAACGGTGTTCCGGTGTACGCATGGAAGGGCGAGACGCTGGAGGAGTACTGGTGGGCGACTGATCAGATGATGACGTGGCCCGACGGCGACGGACCGAACATGATCCTCGACGACGGCGGTGATGCCACGTTGTTGCTGCACAAGGGTGTCGAATACGAGAAGGCGGGCAAGGTCCCCGATCCGACGACGGCGTCGAACCCCGAGTTGGCGATCGTGCTCGGTTTGTTGAGCCGTTCGTTGAAGAGCGATCCGCAGAAGTGGACGCGGATGGCCAAGGGCGTGAAGGGCGTGACGGAGGAGACGACGACAGGTGTCAAGCGCCTGTATCGCATGGCTGAAGTGGGTGAATTGTTGTTCCCTGCGATCAACGTCAATGACAGCGTCACCAAGTCGAAGTTCGACAATCTCTACGGTTGTCGCCACTCATTGATCGACGCCATCAATCGCGCCACCGACGTGATGATCGCGGGAAAGATGGCGGTGGTTTGCGGCTACGGCGACGTGGGCAAGGGCTGCGCGCAGAGCCTCCGCGGTCAAGGGGCGCGCGTGGTGGTCACGGAAGTCGACCCGATCAACGCGCTCCAGGCCGCGATGGAGGGTTACCAGGTGCAGACGCTCGAGAGCGTCGTGGGCCAAGCGGACATTTTCGTCACCGCCACTGGCAACGCCGACATCGTTCGGGTCGAGCACATGGCGCAGATGAAGCACAACGCGATCGTCTGCAACATCGGTCACTTTGACAACGAGATCGACATGGCCGGACTGGCTCGCAGTGGCGCGACGCGCGATGAGCTGAAGCCGGGCACGGATTTGTGGACCTTCCCCGATGGCCATGCGGTGATCGTGTTGGCAGAGGGTCGCCTCGTGAACCTGGGCTGCGCCACAGGACACCCGAGTTTCGTGATGAGTTGCTCGTTCTCCAACCAGGTGATTGCCCAGATGGAGTTGTTCAACAATCTCGACAAGTACCCGATCGGTGTGTACGTATTGCCGAAGCACCTCGACGAGAAGGTTGCGGCACTACACCTCGAATCTCTGGGAGCGGTGCTCACCAGGATGACCGATGAGCAAGCTGAGTACTTGGGTGTGGAGCCGGCTGGGCCGTTCAAACCCGAGAACTATCGCTACTGATCGTTGCTGACTCAGCCATGTGGCTGAGTCATTCAGCCCACTTCTGTTCGTCCTGAGGCACCTTCACGTCCTGCATCTTCAGACGCGGGATGGTGCGTCCGACGATCGGTCCGATTGACAGTGCAAACGCGAGTGTGCCGACTCCTACGGTGCCGCCGAGCATCCATCCGATCAGGAGCACGGTGATCTCGACTGCAGTGCGGGCACGCGAGATCGCCATGCCGCGCGCTGCCAAACCCGTCATCAGTCCGTCGCGCGGGCCAGGTCCGAGCCCTGCTCCGATGTAGAAGCCTGAGCCGATACCGACGAGGAGGATGCCGACGATCATGAACGGGATGCGTGTCCAGTAACTGGTCTGCTCCGGTACGAGTGAGATCACGATGTCGGCCACGACGCCGATCTGCACGGCGTTCAGGAACGTGCCAACTCCCACACGTTGACGAAGCGGTATCCAGAGGAAGAGGACGAGGAAACTCGTCAACACGAGAGCGCGGCCAAATGGAAGATCGACCACCTCGCTGAAGCCCTCATGGAAGACGTCCCAAGGGGCGAGGCCCATACGCCCCTGCTTTTGCAACGCGACACCGGCGCCGAAGAGAGTCAGTCCACCCACACATCGCAAGATGCGTTGCGTCGGGCGATCCCGGAGTGGCGCAACGAAATTGTTCACTGCACGAGGCTAGTCATCGCCTCTCGAGGTATCGATGAACCAACGACTGACACGAGCGCATGTTGTTCGACCAACACTGTGAGTCGTGCGCGGGAGACGGCTATCCGCTGTGTCCAACCTGCCTGGTTCGACTGTCATCTTCCGCTCAGCCGACCGATACGTGCCTGCGCGCCGTCGTGATTCGTGCCGCATTCGTCTACGAAAGTGTGGCGCGTGACGTCGTCCTGGCTCTCAAACAACGTCGATCCCGTGCTCTCGCCACGCTCATCGCCGAGGAAACGTTGTCGAGGCTCGAACTGGAAGAAGTGGACATGGTGACGTGGGCGCCAACTTCGCGACAGCACGTGCGCGAGCGAGGTCATGATCAGTCAAAGTTGCTTGCTACGTCGTTTTCGCGTCGACTGGGGGCACGTCTGCATCGCTCATTGTTGCGCGAAGGGAATCGTGCGCAGCGGGGATTGTCGCGACGCGATCGATTGGATGGTCCAACGTTCATCGCGTCACCCTTCGTCAAGGGGAAGAGGATTCTTGTCATCGACGATGTCGTCACGACGGGTGCAACCTTGACGGCCGCATCCGAGTGTCTGGTGGCAGCGGGTGCTTCATCCGTGGCTTGTGTGGCGGTGGCCGCCACTCCTGAACCG
>JBDKEO010000083.1:0-11437 GCA_039795205.1 Actinomycetota bacterium | reverse complement strand
CCGGTCTTGCGGTGATCGCCTTCATCTTCTATTCGCTCGATCCACTCGTCGACACATTTGCCGTGATCACCCCCGTCAACCCTTTCGAGTGGATGCTCTCAGGAAAGCCGATCGCCAACGGTCTGCAGGCCTCAGGAGGCCTGACGCTGTTTCTCGTCGGGGCGGCCCTTCATGCAGCAGGGCTGTGGGTCTTCGAGCGGCGCGACCTACGCGCATAAGGGCATCCCCGCCGGTGGCACATCCACGTTTTTGCGCTTGACTTGAAGGACGGGGTGTGACCCCGATGTTTCATGGGGGTTCTTCACATGCGTCATTCTCTTCGTCGTCTCGCCGTTGGTCTTCTTGCAGGCCTCGTTGCAGGCGCGCTCCCCCTCAGCGGAGCTGCTCATGCGGCCGAAACCGATGAAGTGGTCGTTGGCGCAGTCCTTGAGCCCTCGAGCCTCGACCTCACTGGGGCAGCAGGAGCCGAGATTCCACAAGTCCTTCTCGGCAACGTGTACGAGGGACTGGTTCAGATCACGGAAAGCGGAGCGATTCGCCCCTCGCTTGCCTCCAGGTACACCGTGTCGCCTGACGGCAAGACCTACACCTTCAACCTGAAGAGTGCCCGATTCCACGACGGATCTCGGCTCACTGCGAATGACGTGGTGTGGAGTCTGCGCCGTTTGATCGACCCGAACTCCCCTGTCACTGCCGACTTGAAGGGACAGTTCGATCGAATCGAGTCGGTACGAGCAAACGGAACGTCCAGCGTGATCGTGAAGCTGAAGACACGTGACAACGACTTCGAGTTCAACCTCACCCAACGCGGTGGAGCCATCTTCAAGTCGGGCACTTCGTCGTTCGCCAGCACAGCAAATGGAACCGGTCCCTACAAATTGAAGAATTGGAATCGTGGCACGAGCATCACACTTGAGCGCAACGATCAGTACCACGGCACGAAAGCAAAGACGAAGACCGTGGTCTTTCGCTACATTCTCGACTCCACCGCCTTGAGCAACGCGATGCTGTCGGGTCAAATCGACATCATGACCACCGTTCAAAGTCCGGAACTGCTCGACGTGTTCCGCCAGCGTAAGAACCTCAAGGTGTACTCAGGCTCCACCACCTTCGAGGTGACGATGGGCATGAACAACTCCCGCGCTCCGCTGAACAACGCGAAGGTACGTCAGGCAATTCGCCAGGCCATCGACAAGCGCGCGCTCGTCAAGACGGCATGGGCCGGATACGGACTACGCATCGGGTCGTTCGTTCCGCCGACCGACCCGTGGTATGAAAACCTCGCCAACCGCTATCCGTTCGACTTGACCAAGTCGCGCCAGCTGCTAGCCGAGGCGGGTTATCCGAACGGCTTCAACCTCACACTCGATGTCCCTGGCATCCCCTACGCCACTGCCTCCCAGGAGTTCATCGCCGCGTCACTCGCGAAGGTGGGAATCAAGGTGACCATTCGCCCGGTGTCGTTCCCCGAGTGGATCAGCCGCGTGTTCTTGCAGGCCGACTACGACATGACGATCATCGCTCATGTGGAGCCGAACGACATGGGTATCTATGCGAATCCCAACTACTACTTCCGCTTCAACAACGCGCAGTACCAGCGACTTCTCACCGAGGCTCGCGAGGCCGAGACCAAGGCTGCCCGCAATGCGGCAATGCGCAGAGCGGCGCGAATCCTCTCCGACCAACATGTCAGCGATTGGCTGTGGCTGCTACCCAACATCCAAGTGGCCAAGTCCAACGTCACTGGCTTCCCCGTCCGTGCGATTGGTGGCGGCTACGTGGTGGCCAACATCGTGAAGAACTAGCTACCGCCCGCCTACCCTCGTAGGCAACTCGATGAGCTTCGCACAGTACGTTCTCCGCCGGCTTGCCCTTGCATTCATTTCCCTCGTGGTCGCGAGTGCCGCGATGTTTTCGCTGCTCCGATTGCTACCGGGCGACATTGCCGAGACCAAGTTGGGCGTTGGCGCCACTCCCGAGGCGGTTGCCCAACTGCGAGAAGACCTGGGGCTGGATCGATCCGTCTTCGTGCAGTACGGAGAGTGGTTGAGCAACGCCGTGCGCGGCGATCTCGGCGAGTCATTGATCAGCGAAGTGAGCGTCTCTGGCGAGCTGGCCAACAAGTCGCGCGTGACGCTCCCGCTCGTGCTCGCATCTGCAGTGCTCTCACTCCTCATTGCACTTCCTCTCGGATTGTTGACAGCCCTCCGCAGTCGGCGCCTGGACGGCACCGCGCTGTCCGTCGCCAGCCAACTTGGTGTCGCCGTTCCTTCGTTCTGGGTGGGCGTGATCTTGATCACGGTGTTTGCCGTCAATCGCAACTCGTTACCCGCCGGCGGATTTCCGGAGGCGGGATGGGGCGATGCCACTGAAGCAATTCGTTCGCTCGTCCTACCCGTAGCCACTCTGACATTGGCCCAAGCTGCCGTGCTCGCCCGTTTCGCACGATCTGCTGCGCTCGACACCCTGAACCAAGAGTTCTTCCGCACCGCTCGCGCCACCGGACTGACACGCATGCAAGCACTTCGGGTGCACGGACTGCGCAACTCGCTCCTTCCCGTGGTCTCGGTACTCGGCATGCAGGTGTCGACACTGGTGGTCGGAGCAATCGTCGTCGAGAGCGTGTTCGCGCTGCCAGGAATTGGTCAAATGTTGCTACAAGATGTCGCGATCCGTGACTTCAACAAGGTGATGGGAACGCTCGTCGTCGCCATGTCCCTGGTGTTCGTCGTGTCGTTCATCACGGACCTGATCATCGGAGTCCTCGATCCACGGACGACCAAGCGATGATCCGCGGCGCAACGATACGAATTGGCTTGTCGCTGGTTGGACTCTTCTTGGGAATGACGGTGCTGTCGTTCATCTGGACTCCCTACGATCCGCTGGCGATCGATGCGGAGCGGTCGCTGACGCCGATTTCGTTGCGTCATCCACTCGGCACCGACATGCTCGGGCGTGACGTCCTGAGCAATCTCATCGTTGGTGCCCGCGCCACCCTGCTGGTGGCGGTTCTTGCGGTGGCAATCGCCATGATCGTCGGCGTAACGACAGGCGTTGCAGCAGCGCTCATCGGCCGTCGCACACGCGCTGTACTGACCTTCCTCATCGACATCGTGCTCGCCCTGCCGGGGGTGCTCGTCGCGATCGTGCTCGCCGCCGTCTACGGACCGTCGACGGTCACTGCCACCATTGCCATCGGTATCGCGCTGTCGGCGGCGGTCGCCCAAGTCACGCGCAGGGCGGCAATGAGCGTTCTTGCTCACGACTTCGTGACCGCCGCATTCGCCTCGGGCTCTTCCAAGCGCCGTATGGTCGTCAAGCACCTTCTCCCCAATCTCCGTGCGAACCTGCTGGTGCAAGCCTCGGGGGCTGCAGCGATCGCGATCCTTGCGGAATCGACGCTTTCTTATCTCGGGCTCGGAACCGTGCCTCCCACCCCGTCATGGGGACGGATGCTCGCAGAGTCGCAGCAGTTCCTGATCCTCGATCCGCTCGTGGCGCTGTGGCCGGGCCTCTTCATCGCCTTGGCAGTTCTTGGTTTCAACCTGCTTGGCGACGGACTGCGTGACTCATTCGACCCGACGATCGAAAGCGATCAAGCATGATCTCACTGAGTGCGAGCCATCTCTCGGTCCGCTTTGGTGACCGGTTGGTGGTCAACGACCTCTCGTTCGATGTTGCTCGCGGTGAACGACTGGGAATCGTCGGTGAGTCGGGTTCCGGCAAGACCCTGAGTGCGCTTGCCCTTCTCGACCTGCTCCCCAATGGCGCACAGGTCAGTGGCTCAGCGACGTTGGACGATGTTCCACTCCCATTTGGTGACGATGCCGCGATGTCACGCATTCGCGGAAGTCGTGTCGGCATGGTGTTTCAAGAGCCACTCACCGCGCTCAACCCCTTGATGCCCGTGTGGAAGCAAATTGCGATCCCTCTCGCCTTGCACACGAACTGCACGCGCACCGAGGCTCGCTCACGCGCCGCCGAATGGTGTGCTCGCGTGGGCCTGCCCGAACACGCCGCGACCGCCTACCCCCACCAACTCTCCGGCGGTCAGCGACAACGGGTCGGCATCGCCATCGCCTTGTGCGGGACGCCATCTCTTCTCATCGCCGACGAACCGACGAGCGCGCTCGATGTCACCGTGCAACGGGAGATCCTCGAACTCCTCAGCGAGATCACCGACGAAACAAAGACATCGCTGATCTTCATCTCTCACGACCTCGCCGTCGTGAATGAGATGACCAACCGAGTGCTCGTCATGCAACGCGGTTCACTGGTCGAAGACGGCGAGACCAAGAGTGTCTTCAGCGATCCTCGCCATGAATACACCCGGAGGCTCGTGAGCAGTGCCAAGCGCTCATCCATGGCATTGCAACATCTCACCGGAGAGACGGCATGAACGCTCTCATCGAGACCAGAGATCTTTCGCGATCGTTCCGCACATCCCGGCGGTCGGTCGTGCACGCCGTATCGAACGTCAGCCTCCAGGTGCACGCGGGACAGCGATTCGGGCTGATCGGAGCCTCCGGATCAGGGAAGACCACTCTTGCCAAGTTGCTCCTCGGGCTCGATGACCCCACGAGCGGCAAGGTGCTCCATCGCGGCGCTCCGCTCCCCTCAGCAGACATGCTCGCGTTCCGTCGCGAAGTACAACCCGTGTTCCAGGATCCACGAAGTTCGCTCGATCCGATGATGCGGATCGCTGACATCGTCCGCGAACCCCTCGAGTGCTTGAACACTGACGACCAGCGCGATGAACGAGTGCAAGATGTGCTGCGCCTGGTTGGACTCGATGACGAAATCGCCACTCGTCGACCCCACCAGCTTTCAGGCGGACAACGTCAACGGGTGGCCATCGCCCGTGCGCTCGTCACCAATCCTCGCCTGCTGATCGCCGACGAGCCGGTCAGCGCACTCGACGCTCTCGTGCGAGACGAAATCCTGTCGCTGCTCGAGTCGCTGACCGCCCAATTCGGACTCGGCCTACTGCTGATTTCCCATGACCTTTCGGTGATCGCCCGGCTCTGCACGGATGTCGCAGTCATGCAACACGGCCAGATCGTAGAGCGCGGTCCCGTCAGCGAAGTTTTCGCACGCCCGAAACACGCCTATACCGAGGCATTGCTCGCGGCAGTCCCTCGCTTCAACTGATCCTCAAGCCAGGCAAAAGGCGTCAATCGCGAATCAAGATGGCGACACTGCCGCGGTTCACGCGAACCTCCTTGCCGCCAAGGTCAAGCGCCGCGTCCAGTACCTGTAGGGCCACGCACTCGCCAGCAACAGTGATCTCACTCTCGCCACAGATGGATGTCGCCACCAAACCACCACTGAACGACTCGCCTGAAGCAACCATGTGCAGTCGCGCTGGATCACCGGCACGAGTCATCAGGTTGAGCGCCTTCATCGGTCCATCAATGAGTGTTGCATGTACATCGGCATCGCCATCGAATGGCGTCACCGACCCTGGCCGACAGGCGTGCTCAATTCGGTCGATCGTCAAGATCACACCGTTGCCATCCGCTACGCAAAACTGTCGCGACACGTCGGGAAACGACGAGAACGGAACGTCTTCAGTGATGTCTGCGGTGGACAACTTCCAGGTCCACCCATCAGGTGCCGGCCCATTTGCGGTGATCTCGTACTGAATACCTCGACCGTTCCGCCACGGTTGAGGCTCGCGATCAGTTGCTCGCTGAATTCTCACGGACAGTAGCGAGCACCCTTGGCGCGGAAGGTCTTGACCTCGTTCAATTGCGACGAGGTGATTCCTGTCACCGTTTCCAAGTCCAATGCGCAGATCACGGTGTCCTTCATCTTCGCATTCGTGAAGTTGGCTCCCGTCACGATCGCTCCAGTCAGGTTTGCGCCGGACAGATCGGCACCCGTGAAGTCGACATTGGTGAGATCAGCCCGGATCAGCAACGTCTCCTTGAGGTTGGCGCGGACGAACTTCGCGTTCTTGAGATCTGCCACGCTGAAGTCGGTGAAGTCCAGCTTGAGCAACGAATAATCGACGTTCTGCAAGTAGGCAAATTGACACTTCAACACCGTGATGCACCGTGTCTCAGGTTCGGGAGTCGGCGGAAGGGTCGTGGTCGTCGTTGTCGTCGTGGTGGTCTCCTCCATCACGACCGTCTCATCGGATCCGGACTCGCCCACTTCCTCGATGGCCATGGTGGTTTCGGTGGGAGCGGTGGTGTCGCTCGAATCTGTGGTCGACGTGCATGCCGCAAGGGCGACGATCAGCACTGCGACGAAGGGGGTTCGTCTCATCACCACAAGGTTAGGTGAACGGTATTGCTAGGTTGAGCCACCATGACCGAATTCAGTGGACGCAAGGCACTCGTCACCGGCTCATCGAGTGGAATCGGAGAGGCGATTGCCCGTCGACTCGCACAACTCGGCGCAACGGTCGTCGTCAATTCGGCGAACAGTATCGAGGCAGGCAATCGTGTCGCCAAGGAGATTGGCGGCTCATACGTGCAGGGAGACATTTCCCAAGCAGAATCCCGCGAACGCCTGATCAAACATTGCGCTTCGCTGGGCGGGCTCGACATCCTCGTCAACAATGCGGGGTGGACGAAGCTCGTTGCACATCACGACCTTGACTCACTCTCCGAGGAGACGTTTCGCAAGACCTTCGAGGTGAACGTGTTCGGCACGTGGGAATTGACCAAGTTGGCCATGCCGCTCCTCAAGGCGGCAACAGATCCCAACGTCATCAATGTCACCTCGATTGCGGGAGTACGCCCAGTGGGCAGCTCGATCGCCTATTCGATGAGCAAAGCCGCGCTCAACCACATGACGCTGCTCCTCGCCAAGAGTCATGCTCCTGTACGCGTGAACGCCGTGGCGCCGGGTCTGGTCGAGACTCCCTGGACGGAGAGTTGGCAGGATCAGCACGCCGGAGTGCGCGCCATAGCCCCTCTGCAGCGCTCCGCCACACCTGACGATTGCGTCGAAACCGTCATGGGATTTCTCCGTAACAGATACATGACGGGCCAAGTAGTCGTCGTAGATGGCGGATTGACGCTGAAAATGTAGGTTCATTCATGCGCCTTGTCATGAATTTGTAACACGCAAGAGTCAGCCTCGTCCCCAGCTAGTGGTGAAGCATGGAAGTGATCGGCAATTGCCGTTCATCATCTAGTCCCCCGGAGGGAATCAATGGAAGAAATGACAGGGCTGGTTACCAGCAATCCAGACCTCGTATACAACGCACTCTCGTTCACGACGGCAACGTTGGGAATCGCGTTCGTGTACTTCTTGGTCTCCCGCAACCGAGTGTCCCCGGCGTACCGCAGTGCGGTCACGATGTCGGCGATGATCTGCGGTATCGCGGCATATCACTACTGGAGAATGTTCACGAACTTCTCCGAGGGCACCTGGAACGAGGGCTACCGCTACGCGGACTGGCTGCTCACCGTGCCGCTACTCGTCGCTGAGCTCGTCGTGGTGTCGGGTGTCTCGAAGGAGGTCGCCAAGAAGGTGACCCCTCGACTCATCGTCGGCGCTCTGCTCATGATCGCCACTGGCTATCCGGGTGAAGTCGCAGAGTTCGGCTCCACCGAGCGCACCGTCTGGGGCGCAATTTCTGGTGCGTTCATGCTGTACGTGTTGTACGAGTTGTTTGCCGGCGAAGTGGGCAAGGCCCTCAAGTCGCAAAGTGGTGAGATCGGCAAGAAGCTGAACAACGTTCGCTACCTGCTCCTCTTCACATGGGGTATCTACCCGATCTTCTACATCCTCGGTGACTCCACCAGCTGGCTGTCGGAGCAGATCGGTCTGTCGGTCGAAGAAGCAGCCACCGTCATTCAGGTCGGCTACTCGGCATCCGACGTTCTGGCCAAGGCCGCTTATGGTCTCGTGATCATGTCCATCGCGCTCGCTCGCAGCGAGTCCGAGGGCTACCGCGCCGCCTAGTCGCAAAGCAAATGCCCCCGGCCCATTGGGTCGGGGGCATTTGTCATTTCTGGGTTAGTCGCTTGCGGAGAAAATCAAGCGACGAAATGACCGAAAGTTGGCGCATCAGGTCGCGCGTCCCCGACAACTGAATCATCGTCGAGTGTGTGCGTCCGTCGTCCATCACCAGACCGATGCACAACGTTCCGGGCTGATGCCCTTCTTGTGAGTCTGGTCCCGCCACACCGGTAAGGGCGAGGCCGATGTCCGCACCGAGCACGCGCTTCGCTCCTTGCGCCATCGCGATCGCGGCCTCCTCGGTCACCACTGGACCCTCGGGAACACCCAAGACTTCGAACTTCACTTCGCTCGCATACGAGACCACGCCACCGCGTAGGACCGCACTCGAACCAGGAACGTTGGTGATCCGCCCAGCAACCAGTCCACCCGTGACGGATTCGGCAAGCCCCAGGGTCAGACCGCCCTCCTTCAACATTCCCACCACGACCGATTCCATGGTGTCGCCATCTACACCGAAGACGATGTGCCCCACCTCGTCCCGAACGGCACGATCCCATTCGTCGAGCAACTTCTCTGCCGCCTCGACGGATTCGGCCTTGGCCGTGAGACGAACCTTGATCCCCTCCCAACCGCTGGCAAGGAAGGCGAGCGTGGGATTGCCCGCGCTATCGAGTCGCTGAATGACTCCGTGTAGTCGCTCGTTCAGTCCACTCTCGCTCTCACCCCAGGTGCGCAAGGTCCTACTGACGATGACGGATGCACTTCCCGATCGTGCGAGAAGATCGGGCAGGATCGCGCGATCGAACATCTCATAGAGCTCGTGTGGAACACCAGGCACCGCATAGATGACCTTGTCTCCCACCGGGCAGATGAGGCCGGGGGCAGTACCGCGGCGCTGCTCGATCACCGTTGCCCCGTGCGGCACCATCGCCTGACGCATGTTGATCTCTGGCATACGTCGGTTCCGCATCGTGAACATCTCGGCAATCCGTGCAGCCACGTCATCGTCGAACTCGAGTTCGACACCCATCACCTCGGCGATCGCTTCTCGCGTGATGTCGTCATGGGTCGGCCCGAGTCCGCCACAGATGATGATCGCGTCGGCATCGGCCAAGGTGCTGCGGATCGCTTTCACCATCCGTCCACGGTTGTCGCCCACCTTCACTTGCAGGCACGAATCGATACCCGCCATCGCCAACCGCTCACCGAGCCACGACGAGTTGGTGTCGACGATCTGACCGAGCAAGAGCTCGGTGCCGATGGCGACGACGTCGCAGCGCACGTCAGACGGCCTTGCTCGGGCGAATGGCCCGCAGCGCGTATTGCACGCCAGAGAGGATCGTGAGGAACACGGCCAACCACAACAGCGACTGCCACAGCCACGTGTGATCCAGTGCCGTCAGCGGCATCAAGGCAAACGCCACCGCCAACTGTTGACTGAGCGTCTTCACCTTCGCCGTCCTACTCGCGGGCACGCTGACACCCTTGGATCCCACCACTACGCGGTAGATGCTGACGATGACTTCACGCGTGGCGATGATCAGCACGGGAACGACCCAGAACACGTCTCGGCTGACCAGCGTGAACATTGCCCCGAGGACGAGCACTTTGTCAGCCAAGGGATCGAGGAATGCACCACTCTTGGTGGTGCCGTGACGGCGAGCCAAATAACCGTCGAACACGTCGCTCACACACAGCACGAACCACAGTCCGAGGGCGATCCACGAGCCGTTCTTGTCGTTCGGAATCAACGTGAACATCACTGGCGAGACGAGGATTCGCCCGACGGTGACCGCGTTTGCCCATGTGGCAAGGGAGTTCGGATCAACCGGCATGATCGGCTCCCACGAGAGCGCCTTCTGCCACGAGATCGGGCCCCATCGCGTCGGCAATTCGCACGTCGTGGAATTGCCCTACCGGAAGATCTGCAGCGACATGGATCACCCCGTCGATACTGGGGGCTTCACGGTGACTGCGCGCCACACCCTGCTCGTCCACGAGGACCCGTAGGGTCTCACCAATCAACTCGTCCCGACGTGCAGCGGTGATCGCGTCCTGCATTTCACGCAACTCGGCGATGCGCTCGTTCATCAACGATTGGGGTACGTGATTCGGCAGCGTGAGTGCGTGCGTGCCTTCCTCGGGGCTGAACGTGAAGAAGCCACACCAGTCGAGTTGTGCTTCCTCGACGAAACGAAGCAATTGGTCGTGGTCGTCTTCGGTCTCCCCCGGATAACCCACGATGAAATTGCTGCGGAACGTCGCATCGGGTGACAGTGACCGGATCCGGCGAATTCGCTCGAGAAAGCGCTCACCATCGCCCCAGCGACGCATCCGACGCAGGTGCTCTTTCGCCACATGCTGAAGAGAGAGGTCGAAGTACGGCACTCCGGTACCAAGAATTGCCTCGATCAGTGCGTCAGAAAGATCGCTCGGATAGAGGTAGAGCAGTCGGGTCCATGGCGCAATCGCGCTCGCCTCGTTCACCAGTCGAACGATCGACCCGGCTCCTAGTTCGTTCGGGCGATCCTTGCCGTAACTGGCCAAGTCCTGGGCGACGAGCACGACCTCTTGCACTTCCAACTGCGCGACTTCGCCGAGGATCGATTCCACGTCGCGGCTTCGCTGCGGCCCTCTGAACGAGGGAATCGCGCAGAAGCCGCAGTTTCGGTCGCAGCCTTCGGCGATCTTCACGTACGCCCATGGCGCAACGGACTTCGGTCGTGGAAGGTTGAGTAGGTCGAACGATGGAACGGACTTCTCAGTCTTCTTCGACAACTGGATCGGCACGCCGAACCCGGCCACTTGATCAGCCTCGGGAATCGCGTCGGCGAGTTCCTGCCCGTATCGCTCCGCCATACAACCCGTGACCACTAGTCGGGCTCCGTTCTTGCGCTTCTCGCCCAGTGCTAGCACCGTGTCGATGCTCTCCTTGCGGGCCTCCTCGATGAAGGCACAGGTATTGACGACGATCACGTCTGCCTCGCCAGGATCAGCAGTCCTCGCCAGCCCATCTCTCTCGAGCGAGCCGATGATCTTGTCGGAGTCCACGTCGTTCTTGGGGCACCCCAACGTCTCGACGTAGAAGCGTTGCACGACGCTTGATCCTACTGGTCAGTTCTCCAGTGTTCAGCGAAGAGTCGTCAGGCGTTGAGACGAAGACCAGCGCACGGCCACTGCATCGAGACGAGTCGACCCGTGCCCGAGAGCGTGATGTAGGCGGTGCGCAAATCTTCACCGCCGAAGCAGATGTTCGTGGTCAAGGGATCGCCCGTGAGCACCTGACGCAACACCTCGCCGCTGGGTGACACCACGGTGATGCCAGCGGTTTGTAGACCGAGCGTGGCCACACACACGTTTCCCTCGCCATCGACTGCGAGCGAGTCGAACAACTGCAGCCCAGCCAAACCACACAACAGTGCCGACGGGTCGATCGGCGAGTGGTGCGCCACCTCACCCGGTCCGTTGATCGCCGCCTTGAATACGCGACCGGTGTGCGTCTCTGCCCAGTACA
>JBDKEO010000031.1:0-24899 GCA_039795205.1 Actinomycetota bacterium | reverse complement strand
CTCCGGTGCCCACGACCACTCGGTGGAGGACGACGGACCCGGAGGAAACCTGAGCCCGGTCCTCGATGGTGCACGCTTCCAGATGCACGATGTGGCCGATCACGCAGTCGCTCCCCACCTTGGTGGGATGGTCTGGCGTGGTGTGGATGACGCAGTTGTCTTGGATGCTCGTGCGTTCACCAATCTCGATGTAGCCGTCGTCGCCGCGCAGGACTGCACCAGGCCAGATCGACGAATCAGCTCCAATCCGGACGTCCCCGATGATCACCGCATCTGGGTGGACGTAGGCGCGCTCGTGAATCTGGGGCACACGGTCACCCAGTGCATAGATCGGCATGCTCGCCAAGGTAGTCGGTAGAGATTCCCTGTCACATTGGGGATCACCGCGTACGCAGATACCGTGAGGAGCCGTGTCTCGCCGCATCGATATCGAATTGACCAGTGTTCTCCCCGAGGGCGGCTTCACTTGGCGCGCTGCGGGCGCCAAGGCTCCAAAGGGAACAATTGCCACGGGTGTCATTCCTTCGTCTCACCGTGTTGGTGAAGTGCTCAAGGTGGAGGCGGAATTCGATCTGGACGGCATCACTGTTCTTGGTCTCGTGCAGGCACGGGACAAGAAGCAGAAATCGAACACGCTGGAGATGCTGCCCTCCTCCAGCAAGTTCGAACCCGTCACCCAGCGACTGGCGAAGAAGAGTGAAAACCGACGCACCACACGAAAGTCGTCGGGTCCAAAGAAGCCGCGCTTCGCCGCTCCTCCGGAATTGCCGAAGCGGCCCACGCCGAAGCGTCTCCGTCCGGGACGTCAACATCGTGCGGCAATCCTCGAAACTTTGCCTGCCGAACAACGCCCCGTTGCTGAGAAGGCATTGAGCGGTGGCATCAAGGCGGTTCGTGATGCCGTCAAGGCACAGAATGATCAGCTGAAGAAGGAGGGCAAGCCCGAGGTTCCAGCCGATGGTCTGATCTCGATGGCGCAGGACCTGTTGCCCAAGTTGCGCGTCGCCGACTGGCTGGATCGCGCAGAAGCTGCTCGTGAGGTCCTCGATCAACTCGACCTTCGCGACCTGCGTTCCGTCGTGGTGGCATCAGAGGATCCGATGGTCGTTCGTGACGAATCCACGCGTGAACTTGCCGCCACGTTGAAGGCCGCGCTGAAGAAGCGTCAGGACGAGGAGCAAACGTTGTGGCTCCAAGACATCGAAGCGAATTTGGGAGTCGGTCGATCGGTCCGTGCCCTGAAGTTGTCGAGTGAGCCTCCGAAGGCTGGGCAGCCCTTCCCCGCCGAGCTCGGTACCAAGCTGTTGCAGGCAGCCCGTGAGTCACTCACCAGCGAGAATTCGTCGGAGCGATGGATTGCCGTGCTCGAGGCAGCGGCTTTCTCGCCCATTCGTTCGCAGGTGACGGTGCAGTCGATTCCCGCAACACAGGGTGAACAATTGCTCGCCACCGTGAAGCGTCTTGCTCCAGTCCTGCCACAAGTGGCGGCCGCCTTCGGAGTCGTCGTCGAACCGGGTGCCAGTGCTCCCCGTCCATTGCGCCCGCAACGCCAGCCGCGGAAAACGCGCAAGCCAGGCAAGCCCGAGGGCACGCGCGCAACATCCGAAGTCACGCCAAGCTGATCCTGCAGGTCGATCGACCTGACCAACTTTCAGCCCGAGCGCCCTGCCCCGTAGTCTCGGAGCATGTCTGAAGCAGTGACCTATGTCCGCGACGGCAACGTCGCCATCATCACCCTCAATCGCCCAGAAGCGCGCAACGCCGTCAACGGTGATGTTGCCAGTGCAATGGAAGCCGCAATCGACCGCCTCGAATCCGATGATGGAGTGTGGGTGGGGATCTTGCTTGCCAACACGGCTGGTCAAGAGCGCCCGGTGTTCTGTGCAGGCGCCGACCTGAAGGCGATCAACAGTGGCGATGCCGCACGCTTGAACACGCAGCGTGGTGGCTTCGGTGGCATCGTCTATCGGGACCGACGCAAGCCGATCATCGTCGGTGTCGACGGACTGGCGACGGCGGGTGGCTGCGAGATCGTGCTCTCTGCGGACCTGGTAGTAGCGAGCGATCGCTCGGCATTCGGACTCGCGGAGGTGAAGCGCAACCTGATCGCGGGTGCCGGAGGCCTCTTCCGGCTTCCGCGCGCGATCGGGCGTGCTGTTGCGCTTGAGGTGATCCTCACGGGCGATCCCCTTCCCGCCACACGGGCCTACGAACTGGGACTCGTCAATCGCGTGGTGGCTCCCGATCAGGTTGAGAGCGCCGCACGCGAACTGGCCGCCAGAATCGCCGCCAATGCCCCACTCGCGGTGTGGGCGTCGCGCCGAGTGGTGCTGGCTGCGGCATATGAGGACGACAACACGCTGATCGACATGACGAACCAGGAGTTCGGCAAGATCCTCGGGTCAGAAGACACGAAGGAAGGCTTGACCGCCTTCATCGAGAAGCGCCCACCGAACTGGCAAGGTCGCTGACCTCACGATCATTGGAGCGTTGAGGCGATGATCAGTCGTGCCTTGAGGCCTGCTCGCTCGTAGAGATTCTTGGTGAAGCGATCACCGGGCAGGCTGAGCGCGTCCAACTTGCTGGCGCCATGACGCTCGACAGCGTTCCGCAGTAAAGCTGCGCCGACCCCCAGATTGCGCGCTTGTTGTTCGACGAAAACCTGATCCAACAGGGGGCGTTCCCCCAGGCGCACGACCGAGAAGCCGATTGTCTCATCCAGTACGGAGGCCACATCGAACCGATAGGTCGATGTTCGATGCGACCAGCGTTGATCGAACTCTCCGAGCGATTCGAAGAGATGATCGGCTCCGCGATGACGGCGCCCCTCTGCGCGTGCAACCTTGTCGAGTTCACGGAGCACCTGATGATCGACATCTCGTGCTTCCCGAATCGATACGACGAAAGGATCCATCAGCCGAGACGGCGTAGTGCTGCGTCGATGACCGCTAGTCGACCGAGCTTCTCCCGCTCCTCACGCAGGATTGCCGCAGCGTCTTCCAGATCACACGTGGCGAGGTAATCGACGAGCTCCGACGCCGAGAGGATGCTCCAGCGCGATACGGGGTCCGAGGAGGAGTTCTGAGAGGTGGGGTGCGTCTCGTCGAGCGGAACCCTGACCGATTCGGGCGTATCGGATTCAAGATCGCCTGATTCGGGGATGCCTGCATTCTTGAACGACGCCAAACGCTGTTCGAGTGGACCGATCGCCATTCTTCCGATCCATTTGGCATTGCCCGTGTCCTGCCGAAACTTACGCAGCAACTCGATCACGACACGCTCCCCTTCGGCGCGTGCGCGATCCAATTTCATGACACGAAGAGCGGACAAGCGTCGTCTTCCACCGGGCAACCAGGGGCACCCTTGCGCACGAGCAAAAAGCACTGTGTGCATTGGGTCTCATCTGGACGGCGGGGCTGGAGGCGCTCGAGTCCATCGGTCTTGTCGTCGACGACCACTTCTTCCTCATCGTCCTCGAGAGGAACCTCTTCTGCCGCGGTCAGCTTTTCACGCAGGATGGCATCGAGGTCTGCCTCGACGTCGTCCTCCGTGCGTAAGTCGTCGTCATCGTCGTCATCGTCGCTCGACTTCTTGCTTGCGGCATCGGTCTTGACGAGGTCGGCATCTTCGGCAAATTCATCGTCGCCCTCCACCACCTCGCCGTCGGCGAGCTCTTCTTCACCGGCGAAGTCGTCTTCGAGCGCAATCGAATCGTCCTCAAGGTCGTCGACATCCAGTTCGGGCGCCTCGATTTCGATCTCGACGTCCTCGCCTTCGATCATTTCGTCATCCGACAATTGGCACTCCTCAAGTGGGTGGGGTTTCGGGGCAGGATAGTAGCCCGACAAGTGGCAGGCAGCGCTATTTCAAGCGTCCCGACGCCGAGATTCCGCTCTCCGCTCCGATTCCAGGCGTTCCAGCTCTGGGGCGGCTGTGGTCATGTGGGTCATCGCGGCTGCCAGAGCCCGATGTCCGGCTTGCTCGGCGATCAGGCGGTGCATCTCCAAAGCCACTCGGCGGTACGAGGGGTGACCTTGTGGCGAACTACGCAACTCGAGCATGTGCATGGCCTCTCGGGCGTTGAACTGCATCACGTAACGCAGACGATAAGCCATCGACACCGCATAGGAGGCCTGCCACGGGTACTCGGGACGCAAGAGGTCGTGGAGCGCGGCCGACCGTTCCATTGCCTCGACGAACTTCGCCTCTCCGCCACTCTCGGTGACCAGTTCGGGAATCACGTAGCCGTGTTCCACGGAGAGTCGTTGCCATTCGATCGTCAGGAGGCGGTGACGCTGGAGATCGCGAAATGCTCCGTAGTCGCCCAAGACATCGAAGCGGTAGTACGTGCGCTCGAATGCTCGCCCCGGTTTGTGTCTGCGATTCTCGCGATTGCCGACGTACGCGGCAAGCAGTGAGGCCTTCTCCTCCACCGACATGGCAGCCACACGCTTCATGATTTGGCTCTCGGAAAGGTGTGAGTGGGAGAAACAAATCGCTGCGATCACCTTGTCCTCGCCGTCTGGATCGAAATCGACGAGTTGCACCTCCGGAACGGGGTTCGGCTCGTCTGCGCCAAGCAGGTCATCCACGAGCATGGCGGTGCGGTCGTGGTTGTCGGCGAGATACGCGCTCCATCGGCCACCGCGATCGGGTAAGTCCACGCGTTTGAGGAAACTGGGGATCACTTTGCGCAACTCGGTGAGCATCAAGTCGGCGTATTCCCTCGCTTCAGGTAGAGGATGAGCACGCATACGCAGGAGCATCGCCTCATACGCTTGACCCGATCCATAGACGCCGACGTTGGACAACGCTGCGGCACTCAACACTCCTCGTGCAGCATCGAGCGCCTTCGCCCTCGTCGCTTGGCGATATACGAAATCCGAATCGCTGATCGACTTCGTCACCGTTTGACGTACGTGGGTGGTGAGCTGTTCCACCAGTTCGCTGTACACATCGAAGATGCGGTCCATGTCTCCTACGTATCGGGTGCCGTAGGGGCTTGCCAGGATCTCTTCATCCCGGTAGAAGCGATACCGCCCACCAAGACGCGCGTCGTAGTTGATGTAGCGCGTGCTCTGTTCCAGATACGACGCAAGTCGTCCCCATTCGAGGATCTTCGTGAGCAGGTTCGATGCCTGTTCGCACGCGAGGTGAACGCCACCAAGTTGGGCCACGGAGTCGTCGCCGTACTCGAGAAACACCTTGTCGTAAAGGCGCTCGGCGTTGTCTGCGCCCTGGGTCGAGTCGTGGGCTCCGTGTCCCGCGGCCGCCACGTCGTCAGCAAACTCATCGAGGAAGAGCCGACGAAGACTCTTGGGACTCCGGCTGTACCGCGCAAACAATGCGCCTTTCACCACCTCGGGCAGGTTGATGAGCGCGAAAACTGGGCCTTCCAGATTGGTGAAGTGGCGCGAGAGAATCGCGGACTCGGCTTCGGTGAACGACTCTGGAATGTACAAACCCACGCCGAGAGCCTAGAAGTTGCGCCTTTGTGCGTTGGGGATTGCGGACCCGTTCCGAGTCGTCAAACGTGGACGTTCAGCAGGTCTGGACGAATTTCGATCGTCACGACGAATCGGCCTCGATACGTGCCATCGACGAACACGTGAAACCGTCCATCGGAGACGAATTGGTTGTCCTGTCGCCGCTTTACCCGCGGGTGGCTGATGTCGGCCCCCGACTTGAGGCGCTGCGCGAGCATGAATCGCTCGCGCAGCGTCAGTCCAGCAGAGGCATCGACCAGCTCGAACTTGGCGTCGTTCGGGTGGGAACGCGATGAGTATTGCTCGCTACCTCGCTGTCCGATATTGCTCACGATCACGAACCCCCCGAGTAGGCGGAGACGTCTGCGCCGTAACTCGACGGTGCCGATCGACCACCAATTTCGGTCACTTCCCTGCACCTCGAGTGCATCGCAGGAGTATCTCCGGACGAGGGTCCCCGGCTGGGACGCACCACCCGTGATCGCCACGAAATCTCCCCCCACCATTCGAATGGAGAACGGTCCGTTTGATGTCATCTTCAGTGACAGATCGGATTCGTCGCTGAAGGTGGGAACGTTCGGTGGAAGCTCGACCGTCTCTCCCCACGTTGAGGATTTGTCAATCGGCATGGGGTACCTCGAATGGAATCTGCGATAGCGCAACGAGACCACGATCTATCAGTGGGATCGCAGCACGGGCACACTCGCGGTCACGCGGTTCCGGCATCACTTCAGCGAGTTGACGCAGGAGGTCGAGGATCTGCTTGCAAGAACGAACGAAGTCACCACCGCTGACGTCATCGAAACCGAGCACCTCGCCGAGGTCGTCCCCGATTGCCCATTCCGCGACGTGCCCCATCAAGCCTGGGTCCACCACTCGATGGGTTTGTAGCGAATGTGCGGTCTCGCGCCGAGCTACCCGAATGCTCTCTCGTTCGATGGCACGAAAGGCCCGTTTGAGGCGCTCTGAGGGGAAATGGATCTCACGGTCCTCCACTCCTCCTCTCGTCTCGAACACGAAGCAGGAGGCGATCGACGCCATCTCTGCTGGTTCGAGTCCGGACAGTGCGCCATTGCGGATGCACTCAGCAATCAAGAGATCCGACTCGTGGTAGATCTGCCGCAGCATCTGACCTGCCGGCGTGAGGCTCCAACCCTCCACGTAACCCAATTCGTCGAGCAATTGGAGCAAGCCATTGAACTGCTTGACCAAACCCTCTCCTCGCTGGAATCGGGCAAGCGAGAGATTCAGCAAGTGGAGCGCCTCGTCCCGAGAATTCATGCGGACGAGATTGGCGGCCATGTTGTACGTGGGTCTGAAGGCGGATCGCAGTTCGAAGCGTTTGCTGTTGACCAGTTCCAACACGTCGCCAATCTTGACGAACGGGCTCCACAAAATGACTGCCACGCCATGGTCATCGAGTCCACGTCGCCCCGCGCGGCCGGTCAATTGAGCGAAGTCGCTCGGCTGGAGCATGCGGTGACCTGACCCCGTGAACTTGGTCAACTTGTCGAGTACGACGGACCGTGCCGGCATGTTGATCCCTACTGCGAGCGTTTCTGTGGCAAAGACGATCTTGATAAGGCCCTCACTGAAACAGCGCTCCACGATCTCGCGAAACGCGGGCACGAGACCGGCGTGGTGCGTTCCCACTCCGCTCTCCAACTGGTCCAGGAACCGCGCATAGCCAAGTACCGCCAGGTCGTCGTCAGGAAAGCCGGAAACACGCTCTTCGGCGATCTCGACGATCGCCCGCGCTTCGGTGTCGGTCGTGAGTCGTATTCCGGCCCTGCGGAGCGACTCGGCACTTTCATCGCATTGATTGCGGCTGAAGAGGAAGTGGATGCAGGGCAGCAGATCGCGGGCCCTCAGTTCCTCTACCACGTCGATCCGCGAAGGAGGAAAGAATCGCGAAGAACGTCCACCGCGCCGATCGGCGGGCTTGCGTGAGCTGTTCGAACCGAGAAACTGGAGCAATTCCTTGTTCGGATGGCCTCCCTTTTCCAGGGTGAACACCCGTGTGTCGTCGGCACGCTTGTCGCCGACGAAATAGAGGTGCTCCATGGGAACTGGTCGATGGCGTTCCACGATCGGCACTGTTGGTCCGCGCACGGTCGTGAGCCAGCGTCCCACCTCCTCTGCGTTGGTGACGGTTGCCGACAGGCAGACGAGTCGCACCTCGGGTTCGAGATGGATGATCACTTCCTCCCAAACCGGACCGCGGAATGCATCTTGGATGAAGTGCACCTCGTCCAATACGACGGTGTGCAGGTTGTCCAAGGAGGCCGACCTCGAATAGATCATGTTGCGCAGCACTTCTGTCGTCATCACGACGACAGGCGCTTCAGCATTGATGCTGGTGTCACCAGTCAGTAGTCCAACCGTCGACTGTCCATGCGCCTGCATCAGTTCGATGAACTTCTGGTTGGACAGCGCCTTGATCGGCGTGGTGTAGAAGGCTCGACCGCCCGCGTCCAGTGCCCGCGTGATGCCATAGGCGGCAACGAGCGTCTTTCCTGAGCCGGTGGGAGCAGAGACAAGGACGTTGTTCCCCCGATCGAGGGCGTCGAAGGCATCCAATTGGAATTGGTCGGGACGAAATTCGAGCCCCGAGAGGAATGACTGGCGGTCTAGTGCCGCCATTACTCCGAGCTGTCGACTTCCGCGTTCGACCGACGACGACGGCGCTGCGCAATCCATCCGATCAAGACGCTCACGAGATACAAGATGGACATCGGGAGGGCAAGAGCGAGCATGCTGACAGGGTCACCACTCGGGGTGATCACTGCGGACAGGGCGAAGATGACCATGACCGCAACTCGCCACTGGCGAAGCAGCGTCTGGGGTGTCACCACGCCCACCAGTTGAAGGAAGACGATCAACACCGGCGACAAGAAGCCCACACCGAATGCCAGGACCATCAACGCGACGAGACTGATGTATTTGGAAATCTGGTAGGTCTGATTGACGTCTTCTCCGGACCAGGCGATGAGGAACTCGAGCGCCTTGTCGAGAGTCCAGTAGGCCATGTAGCCGCCAAGAAGGAAGAGCACGACGGAACTCAGGATGAAGGGAATCGAATACTTCTTCTCTTGTTTGCTCAGGGCGGGGACGATGAATCTCCAGATTTGCCACAGCACGACCGGAAGTGCGATGACCAGTCCCCCGTATCCGGAGATTCGCATACGCGCACTGAGACCCTCGACTGGTCCGAGTGCATAGAGGGAACCATCACAGTTGAACTCCGGATGCACCGAACAGGTCCGCTCATACGGTGCGATGAGAATCCCGAGGACGAAGTCGTAGAAGATCAGGATCAACGCCGCTCCAATGCCCACCGCCAGGAGCGATCTCACGATTCGCATTCGGAGCTCGGCGAGATGCTCGAAGACCGACATGGCGGTATCCGACGCTGCTCCCTTCTTGCCGAACAAAGTGCTCATGTGGAGCGACCGCCTTCATTCGGGTCGCTCACAGGATCCTCTTCCTCGGGAATGATTGCTTCGACAGGCGATTGGTACGGGATGAACTGCGGATCGATCGCGGGAACGGAATCGGGTTCCGTGCTGCTGATCGGTGTGGCGGTGTCGTCATTCGACGGCGAACTCGAACCTGCTACCGGGTCCTTCGTGACTTCTTTGGCCGCATCGACGAAGAACCCTTGATAGGTCTTGGCGGTGCTTTGGATTTCTCGGATCGGCTGGTCGAGCGCCTGACGAAGCTCGGACTGCGCGTCACTCGTCACTCGCTTGAACTCTCCGTATAGGCGCCCAGCCTTGCGCAGGACACCCGGCAATTTCTCCGGTCCAAGGACGACGAGTCCGAGGATCAGCAGGAAAATGACTTCACTGCCAGAGAAGTTGAACACGCGGTCATTCTACGACCCCACTTCGAGGCAAGATACGCTCGCGCCATGCAGCAGTCCTTGCCGCGACTGTTTGCGCGCCCCATTCTGTTCGCCCATCGGGGTGCGAACTTGGTCCATCCCGAGAACTCATTGCCGGCGTTTTCAGAGGCGCTTCGTCTCGGCGCGACGGGACTGGAGACCGACGTCTGGCTTACCCGAGACGATGTGGTGGTGATAGACCACGATGGCGTCGTCCGTAGCGGCTTGCGTCGACGACCGATCAGATCCCTCGCTCGCCAGGATTTGCAGGGGCTCCTCCCCACTTGGGCGGAACTCTTGCAGATCACCCCAGAGACGATCGACGTGAGTGTCGACATCAAGGATCCTGGAGCGTTCTCGCCCTTTCTCGATGAGGTCCATCGAGCGGGTCGGAATGCCCATTCGGTGTGGGTCTGTCACCCCGATTTGTCCGTGCTTGGCCAGTGGCAGACCGTCGATGATTCGTTCAGTTTCGTTCATTCCACGAAGCTGCGCGTGATCGAACATTCGCCCGAACACCACGCACGGCAACTTCGTGATCAAGGTGTCAAGGTTTGCAACATGCACTGGCGCGACTGGAGCGGTGGCCTAGTGGCGATGTATCACCGTTTCGAGATCGCATGCTTCGCGTGGGGACTCATGCACGTTTCGGAAACGAAGGAGATGCTGCGGATCGGTATCGATGCTCTGTACGCCGATGATGTCGCGATGCTGGTTGGAGTCAGTTCGGCATTCACCGACTGACTACAGCACCTTCAGCATGTCGACCGGCCAGACGATGGCGAATGCACGACCGACGATGATTTCACGCGAAATGGTGCCGAACGACCGACTATCGAATGATTCCGCTCGATTGTCCCCCATCACGAAGAACTCGTCATTCGGCACGAGGAGCAGTTCCATGTCGGGTTGTCGGCACCGACTTGCAGCGTCTTCCGTCGCGAGGACGGTGGCCTCCAGATACGGCTCGTCCAACTCCTGACCGTTCACCGAAACTGCACAGTCACTGATCTGAACGGTGTCGCCTGGTGTGCCGATGACTCGCTTGATCAAGTCGTCATGTTGCACTTCATCGCCGTTCATGGTGATCCGATCGAATACCACGACGTCACCAATGCGGGGTTCGCGGAAGCGGTAGGTGATCTTGTCGACGAGGACTCGGTTGTCCTGGAACATCGTCGGCTCCATGCTCGGTCCAGAGATGTAGAACTGTTGGAGAAAGAATGCTCGTACCACGACGGCGATGACGACCGCCACGACGATGACCGTCACCCACTCGCGTGCTTGCTTCAGCAAACCGCTCTTCTCAAAGTGAGGCAATCAACTTCTCCACTCGGTCGTCAACGCTCTTGAAAGGATCCCTGCACAGTACCGTTCGCTGTGCTTGGTCATTGAGCTTCAGGTGTACCCAGTCGACGGTGAAATCCCGTTTGCGTTCCTTGGCCCGTCGAATGAAGTCCCCACGAAGCTTGGCACGGGTCGTCTGTGGCGGAAGGTTCATCGCCTGCGTTATCGAAGGATCGGTGACCACGCGTCTTGCCAGCCCGCGGTCCTCGAGTTTGTAGAACATTCCTCGATCCCGTCGAATGTCGTGGTACTGGAGGTCGAGCATCTGCATTCGTGCATCGTCGAGTTGGCATGAATGTCGCGACTGGAAGCTTTCGAGGAGTCGCCACTTGATCATCCAGTCGATTCGATCATCCAGCGATTGCGGATCGGACTCCAGACCCTTGAGTACCTCGCCCCACATCTCCAGCGCTTCGGCCTCTTCCTCAGGAAAGCCCCGAGTGTCGTGGTATTTGCGCGCAACCTCGTAGAGATCCCGCTGGACGTCGAGCGCCGACACCTCCCGGCCACTCGCGAGTCGTACCTTGCGCGTGCAGGTCACGTCTTGACTGATCTCGCGTATTGCCCGGATCGGGTTCTCCAGTTCGAAGTTCGGAAGAGTGAATCCCTTGCTTTCGAGCATCATCAAGATGCACGATGCGGCGCCGACTTTGAGGAAAGTCGCATACTCGCTCATGTTCGAATCCCCGACGATGACGTGTAGTCGACGGTGCTTCTCGGGGTCGGCATGGGGTTCGTCGCGCGTGTTGATGATCGGGCGACTCCTCGTGGTCGCCGAACTCATCGACTCCCAAACGTGCTCTGCTCGTTGCGAAAGAACGTAGACGGGACCGCGAGCGGTTTGCAGGATGTGGCCGGCTCCGGAATAGATCTGCCGTGTGACGAGGAAGGGAATGAGCACCGATCCATAGGCGCTGGTGTCGGCCGTGCGTGCGGTGAGGTAGTTCTCGTGGCAACCGTAGGAGTTGCCCGCAAAATCGGTGTTGTTCTTGAACAGATAGATCTGTCCGCGGATCCCCTCCTCCTGCAGCCGTTCCTCTGCTTGAATCATCAACTCCTCGAGAATGCGCTCTCCCGCTTTGTCCTGCCTCACGAGATCTCGAATGCTGTCGCATTCGGCGGTGGCGTACTCCGGATGCGAACCGACATCGAGGTACAGACGTGACCCGTTTTCGAGGAACACGTTCGATGAGCGACCCCAGGACACCACGCGCCGAAACAAGTAGCGGGCGACTTCATCGGGACTCAGCCTGCGTTGTCCACGCAACGTGCACGTGACGCCGAACTCCGTCTCGAGGCCGAAGATTCGGCGCTTCACGTCAGGCCAAGAAAGACGCCACGACGTCGTCGCTGACCCGGTTGAAACAGCGCCGTTCATGGTTGCGATTGAGGGTGGCGACTTCGAGATCGTTGACGGCCAATGTGGTCAACGAACCAGAGAGTGCCTCGACGCCGATCCGAACCGCCTGACGCAAGTCTGCAGAGTCGGCATAGAGGGTGCTGAGTCGGGATTGGATCGCTTCGGCATCGCCACCGAGTACGGAGAAGCGATGTTCGTCGATCACCGTTCCGTCATACAAGATGTGAAAGAGCTGATCTCCCGTTGCGTCACGCCCGACCTCTGCCACCAGAATCTCGACTTCCAGCGGCTTCACCTCATGGGTGAAGGTTTGTCCGATGATTTGTGCGTACTGGTTGGCCAGACTGCGTGCGTCCACGTCGTCCCGCGAGAACTGGTATCCCTTCAGGTCCGCCGCTCGGACTCCGGCAACGCGCAGCTGGTCGAATTCGTTGTACTTGCCTACACCAGCGAAAGCGATGCGGTCATAGATCTCGCTCACCTTGCGCAGTGTGTTGGACGGGTTTTCAGCGACGATCGCGACTCCCTCTGCGTATTGCAGAGCAACGAGCGCACGACCCCGAGAGATTCCCTTCCGCGCATAGTCCGCACGGTCCTTCATCATCTGCTCAGGGGCTACATAGAACGGCATGCTCATCGTGACCGCGCCTCGATCCTGATGTCCTCGTACGTCCGGGCGAGATCTTCATCCGAGACTCGCCGGAAACCCTCTTTCGTTATCGTCGCGACCGTCGGATAGATGCCCCGATTGATGTCCGGGCCGCCCGTGGCCGAATCTGCGTCTGCGGCCTCCCACAGCGCGCGCGACACCAACTTGACGGCATCCGCAGGAGCGAGGTCTCGTCGCCACTGCACTCGCAGCACGGCGCCTGCGTGCAATGAGCCACTTCCTGTGGCAACGAAATCACGTTCCTCGTACCGACCGCCCGTGGCGTCGTAATCCCAGAGTCTCCCCGTAGCGCTTGCCTCGTCGTAGCCCGCAAAGATCGGCACGACCATCAGGCCCTGCATTGCCGCCGGGAGGTTGTTACGCACCATGATCGACAACTGATTGGCCTTGCCGTCGAGTGAGAGGTTCATGCCCTCCACCTTCTCGTAGTGCTCGATCTGTAGCTGGAACAGCTTGACCATTTCCATCGCTTGGCCGGCCGCGCCCGCGATCGCGACACCGGAGAAGTTGTCGGCCTTCACCACCTTCTCCATCTCCCGATGGCTGATCAGATTCCCGGAGGTGGCTCGCCGATCACCGCCCATCACCACGCCGCCTTGGCACCGAACGGCTACGCACGTCGTGGCATGGGGAATCGACAAGGACGTGGCATCGCGGACACCCTCGAATGGCGACAATCCCGCGCGCTTCAACAACTCGCCAAAATTCGCTCCGGGATCGTCTTTCATGCGGAACGTGAACATGGCAAAAGGCTAGGTCTACTCTCCGCCTTTTTGCACATAGTTCCGAACGAAGTCCTCTGCGTTGGCCTCGAGGACATCGTCTATCTCGTCGAGGATCGAGTCGATGTCGTCATCCAACGGAGTCTTCCTGTCGCTGGTTCGTGCCGAGTCTGCAACGGGGGGCGATCCTGCATCAGTGGTCGTTGTTCGCTCCACGATCTTCTTGGTTCTCTCCGCCATGACCGAGACCTTATCCCTGTTGTGCCGATCCAACTTGCTCGGAACCCTGTTTGAGCAATCGCAGTACGTCGTTCACATCGCGAGACTGTCGGAGAAGTGGCTCGACGAGGTCCTTCGTGCCACGACCTGGTTCATCCATGGGAATCCGCACCAAAGCGCCACTTCCCGTGTCGACCACCATGCTGTCCCAATTCGCCGCCACGATTGCGTCCGGCCACCGACGCAACATCTCTCCCCGAAAGAACGCGCGCGTGTCTGATGGTGGAGACACGGTGGCTCGCTGTACGTCTTGGTCGTCGACGAAGCGCCGCAATCCTGCACGTCTGGCCAGGCAACGTTCGTCCCGTAGATCGTGATACTGCAGATCGATTGCCTTCAACCGTGAATCAGAGGGAGAGAGATCGTGACGGTCGCGAAACGCATCGATCAGGCGTTTCTTGGCGATCCAATCGATTCTGTCGGCCAAGTCGCTGTCTGAATTGAGAAGCCCAACCACGAGCGACTTCCACTCGGCGATGATCTCATCCCAGCGGTACATGGAGACCACGTTCTCCTCTTGGTCGCCGAGCCAGTGTTCGGCGGCACTCAACAATCTAAGTTGAATTTCTCGAGCAGTCATCTCTGAACCATTGGCCAGCGGGAGCAGCCGAGACAGGGAGATGTCCCTGCTCACGTTCGACATCGCGGCGAGCGGATCGTCGAGTACGAGCGAATCTGGGATCGCATGATCCTCGAGCATTGCGAGGAGGATCTGCGTACTTCCCACCTTGACGAGGGTTGCAGTTTCGCTCATGTTGGCATCACCAACGATGACGTGCAGGCGGCGGTACTTCAAGGCGTCAGCGTGAGGTTCGTCACGTGTGTTGATGATCGGACGACGAAGCGTCGTTTCCAACCCGACTTCTTCCTCGAAGAAGTCCGCACGTTGAGAGATCTGGAAAGTCGAAGTGTCGTGACCGGCGCCGTTCTCCACACCCAATTTTCCGCTCCCCGTGAAAATCTGGCGTGTGACGAAGTGTGTCGTCATGAATCGGACGATGTCCGAAAAAGGCGTCGCTCGGCTGACGAGATAGTTCTCGTGACAGCCGTAGGAGTTCCCCTTGCCGTCCGAGTTGTTCTTGTACACGACGAGTTCCGCGTCTTGTCGCTGAAGGATCTCGCGTGAAAGTTGCATGCTGCGGCGCAGTATTTCGTCACCTGCGAGGTCGTAAAGGGTCACGTCGTATGCGTTACGACATTCCGGTGAGGAGTACTCGGGGTGGGCATGGTCGACGTAATAACGAGCACCATTGGTGAGCACGACGTTCACCATTTGATGGTCGATCTCCGGATCCAGTCGGTCGTCGACGAGAAAGCCACGGAGATCCGCATAGGGCCGTTCCATGGCGAAATCCCAGTCGATCCTGCTCGCATCGCCGCAGTACGCCGTGATCAGCAGCGATGAGGCGGTCACCGGAGACATGTCCAGTCCGCGCGAAATGATGCCGTATTCGGTCTCGATTCCGCAGAATTTCGGAGCGAGCATCTACAGGTACTGGCCGGTCACCGGCCTGTCGAGAGCTTTCGCTCCCCCACGTTCACGCGATCGAAGTGTCCTGATGAAGACGATTCGCTCGCCCTTGCGGCCAGAAATCTTCGCCCAATCGTCGGGATTCGTCGTATTGGGGAGATCCTCATGCTCGAGGAATTCCTGGCGCACTGCATCTACGACATCCTCGATCGCGATACCCGTTCCGTTTCCACTCAGTCGCTTCTTCACCGCCGATTTCTTGGCGCGCCGCACGATGTTCTCGATCATCGCGCCCGAGGCGAAGTCGCGGAAGTACAGCGTCTCCTTCTCGCCGTTCTGGTACGTCACCTCGAGAAACTCGTTGTCGCTGGTGACTTCATACATCGCGTTCACGGCCGCATCCACGAGTCGTGAGCGCGCTTCCGCCGTCTCCGCGGCTCTTGCCAACAAACTTGCGTCGAAGGGCAGATCGACGTCCAAATAGCGCTCGAAGATCTGTCTGGCGGCGGCCGCATCTGGTCGGTCGATGCGGATCTTCACGTCCAGACGTCCCGGGCGAAGAATCGCCGGGTCGATCAGATCCTCGCGGTTGGTGGCACCGATCACGATGACGTTTTGCAGCTGCTCCACGCCGTCGATTTCGGCGAGCAACTGCGGAACGATGGTCGACTCCATGTCCGAGGAGATTCCCGATCCTCGAGTGCGGAACATCGAATCCATCTCGTCGAAGAACACGATGACGGGCCAGCCTTCTTCGCTCTTTTCGCGCGCACGCTGGAAAACGAGCCGAATCTGTCGTTCCGTCTCGCCGACGTACTTGTTCAACAACTCAGGGCCTTTGACGTTGATGAAATAGCTCTTTCCTTTGGCGTCGCCGATCTGGGCCGCAACTTTCTTGGCGAGGCTGTTGGCCACGGCCTTGGCAATCAACGTCTTGCCACAGCCGGGAGGTCCGTAGAGCAGGATTCCCTTCGGTGCTGCAAGGCGGAACTCGGCGAACAAGTCCTTGTGCAAGAACGGAAGCTCGACGGCATCGGCGATTTGTTCGATCTGTTCATCCAAGCCACCGATGTCGTGGTACGAGACATCCGGAACTTCTTCGAGGACGAGATGTTCGACTTCGGGCTGATCCAGTTTCTCCAGCAACAGTCCGGATCGTGTGTCGAGCCGGAGAAGATCACCTGCGCGGAGCACGGTGCCACGCAATGACCCACCCAATTCACAAACTCGTTCTTCGTCTCCTTGCAGCCTCACCACGGCGCGAACTCCGTCCTCGAGCACGCGCTCGAGGGTCACGAGCTCGCCCGTCGACTCGTGTGATCGTCGGGCAATCACGGCGAGGGACTCGTTGAGCACCACTTGGTCGCCAACTTCCAGATGGTCTCGGTCACAGGCCTCGCCCACCTCGACGTTCATCTTTCGTCCGTTTGCCGAGACATCGACGGTGCCGTCATCGCGAATGTCGAGCACTACGCCATAGGTGAGTGGTGGACGACTCAGGCGGGCCACCTCCTCGCGCAACGCCTCAAGGTGGGTCTTGGCCTCGCGGAGAGTCAGTTCCAAACGCTCGTTCTTGGCGCGATACTCGGCAGCGAGTGAACGGGCCTCCGCGACCAAACGCTGGTCTTCAGATGTGTCCCTCGAGCGGCCTTCGTTGCCCTGCTCGTCCATGACAAGAAACTAGCGACCACCCCGATAAGTCACAATGGCGCAAGAGGCTCGATCTAGCCGTCAACGTGGACGACCGTGTAATCTCCCCTGAGCGGTTGGCGGTGGACGCCAGCGGTTCGTCAAGGAGGATGAGGATGAAAGTCTGGATCGATCAAGACTTGTGCACGGGTGACGGTCTCTGCGAGGAGATTGCTCCTGACGTGTTCACGTTGCTCGATGACGGACTGGCCTACGTCCGTGAGGGAGACAAGGTGTTCGCTACCGCCAAGGGCAACCCACAGGGTGCAGAGGGAATGGCGAACATCCCCGATGGTCAACTGGATGCAGTGATCGAGTCCGCCGAAGAGTGCCCTGGCGAGTGCATCTTCATCGAGCCATAACCAGACCGTAATTTCGGTCAGACGCCCGTGAAGCGGGCGACGGTCAGGAAGGCCGTGTGCGCCACCATGCGGTGATCCGGCCGGACTGCCTGTCCTTCCACGTGCCAGGTGCGCACCAACACCTCTTCTGTGCGGAGATCGATCCAGTCCTTGCCAAGTGCTTCGTGAACTCGTTGCACCTGCGTGATGCTCGGCGTGTAAGTCAACAACAATCCACCCCGTCGCAAGTAATTCGGCGTGTGTGCGATGACGCGCCAAGGCTCGGGAATGTCCAACGCGACCTTGTCGAACGCTCCTTCGGGGATCTGTTCATAGGAGTCGGCAATCCGTACGTCATACCGTGCGGCGCGATCCTCTCCGAGGAAAGAAGTCATGTTCTTGCGAGCGCGCGAAGCGAAATCCTCCCGCACTTCGAAACCGACGACCGCCGCACCAGCCCGCAACAAACCCATCGACAACGCACCGGAGCCGACACCAGTTTCGAATACTCGATCGCCTTCGCGGATGTCGAGAAGCATGGTGATGTGGGCGATGTCCTTGGGGTAGATGACCTGTGCACCACGCGGCATTCGAAGGACGAAGTCCTCGAGCGTCGGTCGGATCACCGTGTAGTGACCTCCCTTCGTGGATGGAACCACCGTTCCCTCGGGTTGACCGATGATCGTCGAATGGTGCACCACGCCGTGATGGGTATGAAACTCCCCGACATCGTCGAGTACCTCCAGATAGCGACGATCCTTCGAATCGATCAACACGGCGAAGTCGCCCGTCTTGAAGACGCTCATTCGGCTCGCTTGCGTCGACCGAGGACGAAGCGCGCGATCACCACGGCGGCGACGGCCAAGACGCCCAAGCCCTGCCGCACGGTGAACTTGCCTACGAAAGGCAATTCGAACGACAAGTCACCACCAAGACGGCGCTCCAGATCTTCGCGAGTGATACGTCCAGACGTCACTGTGATCTTCCGCCCAAATCACGTCGGGAAATTCGGGAGAAGGTGAAAAGGACGAGCAGTGACCCGATGACCGCCACGGCGAGATACGGCACCCAGGACCACCCGCCGTCCAACGGGACGAGGTCGGATTGGAGCAGCCGCAGGAGCCCCATCGACGCGAACGTGAATCCGATCAAGAGGAAAACGCCACCGAGCAGTCCGAAGCCCACGAAGCGCACCGCGTTTCGCAGCGGATCGACGAGCTCTTGTCGAACGTAGCGGAACAACATCTCCACTGAATCGAAGAACCACTGGGTGGGCAATCGTTCGAACACCATGTCATTCAACCATCCGATTGGCTCATTTTCATCAGGAGCATCTGCTCCAGGTCTTCGAGCAAAGAGCGAAACATGATCAAACGCTGCGCAAGATTCGGTGTCTCGAGTAGCCGTTGCCGATCGAGTATGTCGAGAGGCGTGGAATCGATGAGGTGGTACATCCGAACCACGGGGCCACCCTGTTCGACGGGATCGATGGACTGATTCGGGTAGCCGAGCTCCGTGGCGATCGAATTGACGCGCGTTACGAGTGGTCGAATTTCGTCGATCGCAGATGAGTCGACGTCTTCGATGTCGTCGAATTGATCGATTTCGGCAATCGGGTAATCGAGATCGTCCAGCCACCTGGTCACGCGAAAACGATTCGTTCCGCCGGCCACGATCGCCAAACGGCCATCATCGAGATCCCGCCGCATGAGCACTCGAGCAACGGTGCCAACGTGGAATCGGGTGTCGCCACCACCCACCTCACTACCCCGCTCGATGAGGCAGACACCGAACATCTGTCGATCGCCACTCAGATCGTGGAACATCCTCTTGTAGCGCTCCTCGAATACGTGTAGAGGCAACAGACACCCGGGTAAGAGCACCGTTCCCAGCGGGAACATCGGCATCTTCATTCGAAGAAGGGTGCGATCTCGAGTGGAGTGGGACGACCGGTGTAGTCGGTGAGGATGTCTCCCAGTTCGTACCACAATGGTCTGTAGTACGACTGGTTGGCGACGGATGGACCGTTGAGAATCATCACGAAACTGGTGGCTTCTGCCGAACCGTACGGCACGAAACCGGCGAGTGCTTTCGCTCCCGACAGCGTTCCTGTCTTTCCCAGCAACTTCCCCGCAGCGGGCGTGTCACCGAATACATCCACCAACGTTCCCGTTCGTGCAGCCACGGCGAGCCCTCGTCCAATTTCGCCGAATGCACCAACCTTCACCAAGACTGCGGACAGAAGGTCACACGACACGAGATTGCCCCGTTCCAAACCCGCACCATCCTTCATCGTGAGTTGAGAAGAATCGAAGCCCCATTGCTCGAGCAGTTCGCGAACCACGGCGATTCCGGATTCGCGAGTCCCCGAACCCTTCTTGGCGAGGCCGACCTCCTTGAGGAGCAACTCGGCCGTGTTGTTGTCGCTGTTCGCCAACAGGTCGATCAAGATTTGTGAAAGTGGCGGCGACTCGACCGTGGCGAGCGGATCACCAGCGGGAGCGGACGGGGATACTGTCGGACCTCCGCCGATGGTGATTCCTCCAGCCGCCAGCATGTTCGATATCTGGCGGGCCGCAGCCAGGGCCGGTTGATCCGGCTTGAGTGGATCGCCCGATACTGCGCCGTCATTGATCATCAATGCGCCGAGTGGACCAACTTCCGTGCCACGAATACCCAGCCCCAATTCCGGTGCGAAACGCTCCAAGTCGTAACGATCCTCGACGCCAACGACGGAGCCCGTGATCTCCGTGATCCCCACGTCCTTGAGGGCCACGACGAAGTCCTCGGCTGGAGTGAAGTGACGCGAAGGAAAGCGCTGCGTCGTGAGATGGTCGGCAGAGGTAATTCCAGGATCTCCCCCACCGACGACCACCAGGTCGCCGACAATTCGGTTGCCGTCCGTGTCGGCGTACAACTTTGTCGTGAATTTGTAGTCCGGACCAAGAGTTTCCAACGCTGCGGCGGCAACGAGGATCTTCATGTTGCTGGCTGGAAGGAGCATCATCGCCGAATCCTTGGACGCAATTCGTCGTCCATCCACGTCGATAGCGAGACACGACGATGTGGGCATCTTTTCCGCAAGGGCACTGAGTCGACGGGTGAAGGAGTCGAAGCGAACTTCATTCGAAAGAAGAAGCGGTACGCGACGTGCAGAGATGATTGGAGCATCGCCCGCAATGTCGAGCTCGGAGTTGGTGATCGGTTCGACACTCAACGCAACGCTGCGGACCGAGAGCCAGGAGGCTCCGAGAATGACCGTGCCAACGAGCGTCACCGACCCGAGAACGGAGGCAACGGCCTTTGGTGAACCGGCCTTGACGCGCTGGCGGGCAGTGCCGCGAGCTTCTGAACTCTGTCGGGTCGTCTTCAACGCTCCTCTATTCCGAACAAACCGTACTGTGCGAGTCGATCGAGCGCGCGGACGGCTCGCGGGCCAGTGGGAAAGACATATTGCGAGAGTTCACGCGCATGCCGAATCGCCGCATTGTCGGCATCTGCCACTGCGAGTTCGGTGGCGAGTGCAACGGGCACGCCGAACCGACCAGCCGATTCGGATGCCGCGTCTACGTAGCGCATCTCTTGACGTTCGTGATAGGCGATGATTCGAGTGAGATCCCCATCGTTCGCATAGCGACCCTGCGCCATCATGCGGGCCTGGTTCCCTTGAATGCCAAGTCCGAGGAGGAGTACTGCATCGACTTCCCCGCTCATGCACAGTGTTTCGATGGCGGTGGTCACCGTGTCTCTGGTCTCTCCGCCTGCGCAATCGAGCGGATTCATGCGACTCCAGCGAGCAGGCATGAATTCGTCCAACCGTTCGATCAGCCCAGGGCTCAGCGTCGTCAATTGGAGGTGCCTCAACTGTGCGACAACGTCGCTCGTCACCACTCCCCAGCCACCCACTGTCGTGAGAATCGCCAACCGAGGACCCTTTGGCAACGGCAGAGAAGAGAACGCTGCCGCCGTGTCGAATGCCGACTCTGGCTCCTCCACCAAGATTGCGCCTCGTTGTGTTGCACGTGTCTCGAATGCTGCGTAGTCGGAGGCAAGAGCTCCCGTATGGCTCGATGCCGCCCTCAGCCCCACGCTGGTGCGGCCACCTTTGATCAACACGAGTGGTTTCACGCGCGTGTGTCGACCGACAGCATCCATGAATCGCTCGCCGTCACTCACGCTTTCGACGTACGCCAACGAGACCTTGGTGTGAGGATCGACTGCAAAGAAATCGAGATAGTCCGCGACATCGCAGTGTGCAGAGTTACCCGCTGAGACGGCTCGGGCGATACCGACTTGCGCCCAGGATGCGAAGTTGAGGAACGACGAGACGAAATTGCCACTTTGCGAGGCAACTGATAGACCGCCAGATGGTGGGTACGGTGCCACGATTTGAGCGCAGAGGTTCGCAGGAGTACTGACCAAACCTTGTCCGTTTGGTCCGCCAAGCACCATGCCGAGCTCGCAGGCCAAATCTGCAAGGTCTCGCTCTCGCTTGGCGCCTTCCGCACCGAGTTCGCGGTAGCCGGCCGACGCGACGAACGCAGCCTTGATTCCGCGTGCTGCACACTGGCGGAGCAACGCCTCGTTGGCTGCGGCAGGTGTGCAGAAGAAGGCGAGGTCGACCTGGTCCTGTGGAATCTCGTCCAGCGACGTGACGATCGACGCATCGAGCACTCGTTCCCCGGACTGATTCAAACCATAAACGGCACCCCGAAAGCCGTTGACGAGAATGTTGTGCAGCGAGACGAACCCGAACTTGCCCGGATGAGTTGACGCACCGATGACGATCACCGCACGCGGGTCGAACATCGCCGTGAGAAGTTCCGTTCTGTCGGACCTCCTCGGGGCCCGGGGCTCGTTCGTTGGACCGTCGTCGACGACCACCAACGCATCGACGGCACTCAGTCGCCCTTCTGCGGTCACGATCATCGGATTGATGTCGATCGACGAGATGTCCGGTCGAGCCGTTGCGATCGCTCCCAGCGACATGACCGCACGTGACAACTGATCGACGTCCAGCTCATGGAGTCCACGGAAATCAGCGAAGAGTGCTCGCGAGCGCAACCGATCGAACGCGCGAGTGACCTCAGGCGGGGTCGTCGGCAATGGAATCATCACGACGTCCTCGAGTGCCTCCGCCGCAACTCCACCCAGTCCAACCAAGGCGAACGCCCCAAAATGGGCATCTCTGATGAGACCCACGATGAGTTCGCGTGCTCCTTTCACCATCTCGGCGACGAGGAAGGTCGCATCGGCTCCGGCGAGACGGTTGGTCAGCGTGTCATGGGCTAGCCGCAGCGCGCTTGCATCGTCGATCCCGACGATGACGAGACCCAACTCCGACTTGTGGCTGATCTCCGGCGCATTTGCCTTGAGCACGACTGGGAAGCCGATCTTCTCGGCACCGGTGAGGATCTCCTCCCACGAGCGAGCTTCGATCTCCCGACACAGGGGAAATCCGTGCTCGCGGAGGACGACTTTCGATTCGGACTCCGACAAGGTGACGGGCACGACCGCAAATTGTAGATGTAGCCTGCGCCCGTGCAGGTTCTCAGCGCATTCTTCATCGACACGTTCGAACCCAGAAGTGCAGCGGGAGGGGCCACGCGGATTGACATCACCGGCGTTCACTTCTCACTGGCCGCGCCCTCTGCAGTCCCCGTCCGAGTGGAACCGCACCTTCTGGCGCTCATCCATTGTCGTCCCGATGAACCGGGGAATGGTGTGTTCGAGGTGGTGTTCCGCGAGGGTTTCGAAGAAGACTCAGCCGAGCTGGCCCGCAACGTCTCGCCGTTCACGGTGGAGCCGGGCAAGCTCACCTACCGACTCGTTCGTGGTGAACTGGAGTTCACCAGTTTTCGCCAAATCGTCGCCCACTGCAGGGTGAATCGCGATCCTTGGATACGTGTGCCATTCACGCTCCTTCCACCCGCAACTGCCTGAGCACTACAGTCGCAGAGATGGCTCGTTTGACTCCTGAGATCGACGCTGATGCCATCAGGATCATTCGTGGCCTCGCAATGGATGCCCCATTGGCTGCCAAGAGTGGACACCAAGGAACCGCGCTTGCCCTCGCTCCCTTGGCCCACGTCCTGTATTCGCGAGTGCTCAGCCATGATCCCTCACAGCCGAAGTGGTTGAACAGGGATCGATTCATCCTCTCGAATGGCCACGCATCGATCCTCCAGTACTCGCTTCTGTTCCTCAACGGTTACGGGCTTGAACTCGAGGACCTACGGGCCTTTCGTCAGATGGGCTCGGCAACACCTGGTCATCCGGAGAATGGACATACCCCTGGTGTGGAGGTGACGACAGGTCCACTTGGGCAGGGTTTTGCAAACGCCGTCGGTATCGCCATCGCCGAGTCGCACCTGCGCGCTCGGTTCGGAGCGAAGCAGTTCGATCATCACACCTGGGTGATTGCCGGCGACGGGTGCTTCATGGAAGGAATCAGCCATGAAGCGGCATCGTTGGCCGGACATTTGAAACTCGATCGACTGGTCTGCATCTTCGACGACAACGGGATCACGATCGACGGTTCGACGGGCCTCGCATGTAGCGACGATGTGAGCCAACGTTTCAAGGCGTATGGCTGGAACGTCATCGAGGCAGGCGACATCGGAGAGAACCTCGATGCACTTGAGCGAGTCCTGCAAGAAGGACGTGATCACCGAGGTCAGCCAACGCTGATTCGACTCCGCACTCACATCGGCTACCCCTCACCAGACTTCACCGATCGACATGAGGCTCATGGCAATCCGTTCGACGTGGCGGCCACGAAGCGAACCAAGGACGTCCTCGGCATTCCCGACGAACCGTTCTGGGCGCCTCAAGAGGTCGTGGCAGCAGTCAGACAGCACGCCCTCGCGCGCGGCTCGGCGGCACGAAGCAAGATGGATGCTCAGCCGAACGCTGAAGTAGCCAGGATGCTCGGCAAGGTGTCGGCTGATGACTTGCGCAAGTCACTCGACTCGCTTCCGCATGACAAGGATCTGGCAACACGGCAGAGCATCACGCTTGCTGTCGGGGCGAGTTTGGATCTGGTTCCGGGACTCGTTGCGGGATCAGCAGATCTCACCGGTAACACCGGTGTGAAGGTCCCGGGATTCACTGCGTTCAGTGCGAATGCTCCTGAGGGTCGTCAGGTGTACTACGGCATTCGTGAACACGCGATGGGTGCGGTCATGGTGGGAATCGCTCTCCATGGAGTGCTTACGCCGATGGGCGGAACGTTTTTCGTGTTCGCCGACTACATGAAGCCCGCTATCCGCTTGGCGGCCCTTTCGAGGTCTCGCGCCATTTTCGTCTTCAGTCATGACTCCGTCGGGGTGGGTGAAGATGGACCGACCCACCAACCGATCGAACAATTGGCCTCGTTGCGCTCCATTCCCGGCCTCCGCGTCATTCGGCCTGCCGATTCCCGCGAGACGGCGGAGGCTTGGGTTGCTGCGCTCACCCACGATGGGCCAACGGCACTGATCCTCTCCCGTCAAACCGTGCCGAACGTGACTGACGGCTCGGCAGTAAGACACGGCGCTCAGGTCATCCGTGAGTCATCTCGTCCGCAAGTCACGTTGATTGGTACGGGAAGCGAGGTGTCGGTAGTGCTCCGCGCCGCCGAAGAGTTGGATTCTCGTGGAATAGGTAG
>JBDKEO010000030.1:0-2598 GCA_039795205.1 Actinomycetota bacterium | reverse complement strand
TCGCGAGGTGGCGAGAAGCTCGAACACGCACTCGACGCCTTTGGCATCGATCCCCACGCGAGGGTGGCAGTGGATCTCGGCTCATCGACGGGAGGATTCACCGACTGTCTGCTCCAGCGCGGCTGCACCACGGTGTATGCCGTCGACGTAGGGGAGAACCTCCTGCACGAGCGCGTGGCGAGCGACGAGAGGGTGCGAGTGTTGGCAGGGGTCAACGTCAAGGACGTGAGCCGATTGCCCGATCGAGTCGCCGACATCGTCGTGGTCGACCTGTCCTTCATCTCGGCGGTTTCAGCGATTCCGGCCATCAGCGTGGTCACATGTGACGAGGCAGAGATCGTGGTCCTCGTCAAACCGCAGTTCGAGGCAGAGCGGGCGGAGGCCGATCGGTCCGGCGGCGTGATCACCGACCCGGCGATCCACATGCGCACCGTGAGTGAGGTCAGTGAGGCGTTCGTGCAGGCCGGCTTCGAGCATCGAGGCACGGTCGAGTCGCCAATCCGTGGACACAAGGGAAACGTCGAGTACTTGTCGTGGTTCCACAAGGGGCCGCGCACGACCCCCTGATTAGTGTGAAGCCATGACCAAGTTCTTCGTCTTGGGACACCATGACCGCCCGGAGGTTCCGGAACTGGTGGGCGCGTTGGTGCGGTGGGCCGGTGGTGGGGGCCACCAGGTGTGGATGGCCCCCGATGATGCCGTCGCGCTCGGATTGGGCGACTTGGCCAGCGACCGTCCTGCCGGTGAGGCGAATCTCGTCATTGCGTTGGGTGGTGATGGAACCGTCTTGCGTGCGGTGCAGACCCTGGATGGGCATGCGGTGCCGATCATGGCCGTCAATGTCGGCACGCTCGGGTATCTCACCGAGGTGGTGCCTGACGAACTGGTGAAGCGAATCGCCAAATGGATGACGGGAACTCCTGGCAAGGACTTCTTCTTGGATCGTCGCATGATGGTGCGAGCCGTGTTGGCCGAACGTGATGGACGTCCGTCGGTTTCGTGGCGCGCGCTGAACGAGGTGGTGCTCGAGAAGCAGACGTCTGGCCACACGATTTGGCTCGACTTGGCCATCAACGGCGAGCAGTTCGCCCGCTACTCGGCTGACGGCCTGATCGTGGCGACGCCCACGGGAAGCACCGCTTATTCGTTGTCGGCTCGCGGTCCGCTGGTGTCTCCGCGCCATCGAGCGTTGCTCGTTACGCCGGTATCTCCGCACATGTTGTTCGATCGCGCGATGGTCCTCGACGCGGCAGAGTCCGTACACATCCGGGTGGTGGGATCACGGGCGGTGGACGTCGCCATCGACGGTCGGAAGGTGGCGAGCTTGATGGAGGGCGATGAGGTGACCTTCATGCAAGACGAGTCCGACGCAGTGTTCGTCCGCTTCCAGATCCCTCATTTTCATTCGATCGTGCGACAGAAGTTGGGTCTCGGCGACACCTGATGCTGCAGGAACTGCGTATCGAAAACCTCGGGGTGATCGAACAGGTGAACCTCGTGCTGGAGGGCGGTCTGATCGCCTTGACCGGTGAAACCGGTGCCGGCAAGACGATGATCGTGGAAGCAATTTCTTTGTTGGTCGGAGAACGTGCAGACACGACCGTCATTCGGTCGGGTGCCACTGAAGCAACGGTAGAAGGACGTTTTCTAGTCGATGATGAAGAGTTGATCATCACGAGGGTCGTGCCGGCTGATGGCAGATCACGCGCCTACATCAATGGTCGTCTCGCCACCGTTGCTCAACTCTCCGAAGTGGGTGGTCGGTTGGTGGACCTGCACGGCCAACATGCGCACCAGTCGTTGCTCGGGGCAGCGGAACAGCGGGCAGCCGTGGACGCGTTCGGCGGGATCGACCTCGCCGCGCTGGAGGCGGCCCGTAATCGCGTAACCGAGATCGATGCGGCATTGGCCACCCTTGGTGGCGATGAGCGCCAGCGGGCCCGCGAGATCGACTTGTTGTCCTTCCAAGTAGAAGAAATCGACGCTGCCGCGATTCAGTCCCCTGCAGAAGACGATCAATTGCGCAACGAAGAGGAACTACTTGCCCACGCCAACTCCATGCGTGAGTCGTTGTGGGCGGCGATCAACGTGTTGTCCGATGAGGACGGGGCGGTCGATCGGTTGGGCGACGCCATGTCGCGCCTCGGTCAGCGGGATGCTTTCGAATCGTTCGTCACTCGCTTGCGAGGGGTGCAGAACGAAGTTGGTGAGCTCTCGTCGGAGTTGCGGTCGATGGCCGACGACATCGAAGAAGATCCTCAGCGGCTGAGCGCGGTCCGGGAACGAATCAATCTCTTGTCCGAGTTGAAACGCAAATATGGAGATCAACTGGCTGACGTCCTCGACTACGTCACTACGACCCGTGAGCGACTGGCCGAACTGGTGGGTTATGAGGAGCGCGCGGCCACGTTGGAACGTGACCGTGAGCGCGCGTTGGCAGAGCTGAGTAGGCAACAAGCTGCGGTGCTCAAGGCTCGGAAAACAGCCGCGGGACCGCTCGCCGAGGCTTGCCAGAAGCATTTGCGGAAACTGGCCATGCCGAATGCGGTGGTGGCGATCGACGTGCAGGGGGATGCCGGTGAGCAGGTGACGTTCCTG
>JBDKEO010000171.1:0-4865 GCA_039795205.1 Actinomycetota bacterium | reverse complement strand
CGATGAACGTGTCGGTCGTCGTCACCCAGGAAAAGAATGCTCTGCAGAGCAATCTGATGCCGACGATCCTCGCCGCGATGGCCGCCATTGCACTTGCCGGCCTCGTGATCGCCCGTCGCCGTCGCGTGACGACAGCCACCGGCGAGGTCATCGACCAGCCGTAGGCTCGGCTCGTGGAAATCCCACGTGAGTATCGCTATTCGCCCGACCATTGTTGGGTGCACGTGGTGGGTGAGTCGGCCCGGGTGGGGGTGTGCCCACACGCGATCGGTGAAGGTGAATCGACAATGGTGACGCTCCCCGCACATGGCGCTGTCCTGCGCGCCCTAGATCTGGTGGCGGAAATACAGTATGCAGAAGCCAGGGTCAAAGTTCGTTCACCCGTTGCTGGCTCGGTGGTGCTCGTCAACGAGCGACTACTCGAACAACCAGACTTGGTCGGTACTGATCCGTTCAATGCGGGTTGGCTGTTCGAGGTGCAGCTGGCCTATGACGAGACGCTCGAACATGTGATGGACGTCGACTCGTACCTCCGCGGAGTCAACTGAAAGAATTTGGTGCGATGAACGTTCCCGAGTCACTCCGCTATTCCGTGAATCATGAGTGGGTGATGCTGAGTGGCGCGACAGTGCGTGTCGGCATCACGGACGTTGCTCAAGATGCTCTAGGAGAAGTCGTGCACGTACGCCTTCCCGAACTCGGCTCGACCGTCGTGGTGAGCGGGTTGATGGGCGAGGTGGAGAGCACGAAGAGCGTGAGTGAGATCTATTCGCCGGTGGCAGGTGTCGTTGCTCGAGTGAACGATCGGCTGCGCGAGACGCCTGGACTGGTCAACTCAGACCCGTACGGCGAAGGATGGGTCTGCGAGTTGTCGAACGTTCAGTCGGGTGAGATTGATGCACTGATGGACCCGAGTGCATATCGCCGTTTCATCGGCGAATGACCGTTCAGTCGGTGATGAACGTCCAGGTGTACGAACGGGCTTTGCTTTCGTCCTCGTCGATCGGCCAGAACACCACCCGACCAATGTGTTCTCCCTGCTCGAATTCCTCGATTGGCGCGCCTTCCTGGGGCAGAAAACTGATCGTGTAGTTGCCAGGATCGAAGATTGCCGTCGGCGGCAAGTCGATTTGTGCACCCGGTTGAACTTGGCGACCGGCTGAGATCTCGTCCAGACGAGTGGTCGGCAACTCGATGCCATCGATGAACAGCTTGGCATTGAACCCCTCGACGAAGTCCACGATCACCTGGGACTGACGCAGGACGCGTTCGTCATCTCCCGGTGAAATCCCTTCGATTTCGTCGGGGATGTTGGCCGCTTCGCGACCGGTGAGACCAGTGTTGAATCCGAGGATCACCAAGGCAAGGCCAATTCCAATGCCGACGCTTGCCACCAGCAGTTGCTTGTCGAGCTTCAACTTTGGCCGTTTCACCCTCACATTCTCGCCCAATCAAGGACGATCTCGGCAGTCGTGAGCAGGGCTATGCCGACTAGTTTGGAGACCCTGATGCCTGATCGAAGTGATCTGGCCGGAACCACGATCGCCAGCCGTTATCGGCTCGGCGATGAACGAAGTGGGGGTTCCGGATCCTCCCGCGTGTTCGATGCCACTGACGTTCGCCGCAACGTTCGCGTGGTGCTTCGACTCACCCCGGCAAAGGATCTCATAGACCTCGAGGCGGGACTAGCGGTGGCCTCCGATGCGCTGGAAGCGGCCAAGGAGCAGGCCGCGGCCACCGCCCGCATCTCCCATCCTGTGCTGTCGGGCCTCGAGGACTGGGGCGTGGAGGACGTTGGCGGCGAGCAGACCTTCTTCACGGTGGCCGAATTCTTCGAGGGAGGCTCATTACGCGAGTTCCTCGATCGAGGACGTCGGCTCACCCCCTCGCAGGCGCTCGTCGTGGGGGTGGACGTGTGCCGGGCGCTTCATCACCTCGAATCAAATGGATTCATCCACGGGGACTTGCGCCCGGCGAACCTCTTTCTTGGACCAGACAATCGAGTTCGCCTGGCCAACTTTGGAGTGAAGGGTGCACTGCGCACCAATGCGATGAGCAATGAGCAGGCGAGTTATGCCGCTCCCGAACTCGCAAGTGGTGAGGTGCCGACCATCTCGAGCGACGTCTATTCGCTGGCCACCACATTGCTCGAGTTGATCACGGGATCGTTGCCGTTCACGGGAGAGACGGCGGCAATCACTCTGCAGAGTCGCGTAGGTCGGTTGTTGCCCATCAGCGCAGATCTTGGTCCGATTGCACCGCTGCTCGAACGAGCAGGACGCCCAGAATCGGCGGAACGTTTCTCGCCGCTCGAGTTTGGCAAGGCGCTCACGGCACTTGCGGCGAAGATGCCACGTCCCGAACCGATCGAAGCGTTGGCGGCGAAGCGTTTCGAAGAGGTGATCGAGGAGCGCGAAGCGGAACGAACGGGTGAGATATTGCGTCCAACGATCGTCGAAGAGCCGACTTCTCTTACCGTTCCCGTGCGATCGGGGCTCGTGATCAACGATTCGGTGGAGCCGATCGTCGTGCCGCCGTCGGAAGCGCGGCGCCACCGACGCTTGTGGTGGATCGCAGGAATCATCGCCGTCCTCGCCATCGGTGTCGTCGCGGCCCAGATCCTGATCAGGCCTTCACATCAGGTGCCGGATCTCTCGGGGATGAACGAAGGTGAAGCGCGGAATGCCGTGGTGCCATTCGATTGGGAAGTGGTGGTGCGCGCCGAGCGCAGCGACACCGTGCCTGCAGGATCCGTGATCACCACGGACCCTGTTGCCGGACGGTCACTTCGTGAAGGATCGACGCTCGTGCTGGTGATTGCAGAAGGAGAGACTCTCGCGACCCTGCCGGACGTCTCGGGCCTGACGGTGGACGAGGCAGTCGAGTTGTTGACGTCACTCGAACTCGTACCTACGCAAACCCAGACTGAGAGCGAAGAGGTGGACGCAGGTCGGGCGATCTCGTGGGTGGTGCCGAGTCAGTCGGGCCTGAAGCCGGGAGACAAGGTGTTGAAGGGCACCGAGGTGCAACTGCTGATTTCACTCGGACCACCACTGCGCGAGGTGCCATCGATCATCGGACTCACGCTCGAACAAGCAAAGGAATTGCTCGACCCGTTGCGCCTCGACCTGATCCCTACCGGCGAGGCGCCCAGCAATGCGGCTGCCGCGGGCCTGATCGGTGCGCAGTCGCCGCCGCCCGGCGAGAAGGTTGCTCGTGATTCTGGAATTGCATTCTCCATCTCCACCGGACCAGATCTCGTGGCATTGCCGAACATCATCGGCAACAACTTCACGATCGTGGAGCAGCGCCTGCAGGAGGCCGGTTTCGTGGTGGGCGAGGTGAAGGGTCGCAAGCAGAATCGTCTCAAGCAAGCCTCCATCGTTGGCCAAGAAGTGGCCAACGGGGATCTGGTGCAGCGCGGCGCCACCGTCGACCTGGTCTTCCCGTAACGATGTCGATGCCGACATTCGGTGGGATGACCCACCGTAAGTTCACCTTGCTCGTGCTCTTGGCGAGTGTGTTCACCGTGGGACTGTCGATCACCCTCCTCGTCGTTTCGTTGCCGACCATCGCGGCCGATCTCGATACGTCAGTCTCGGTGATGTCATGGACGATCACGGGGCCACTGTTGTCGTTCGGCGTGATGGGGCCGGCATTCGGCAAGGCGGGAGACCTTTGGGGACACCGAAGAGTGTTCATCGGTGGATTGTTGCTTGCCGGCGTATTCGGTTTGTTGAGTGCAGCGGCGTGGAGTCCGCTCAGTCTGATCGTGTTCCGTGTGTTGTCTGCCGGCTTCGGCTCTGCCACGAGCCCGTCAGCCATGGCCTACATCAACCGAATGTTCGAGGCTCGCGAGCGCGTGCGACCGCTCGGATTCTGGAACTTCACGACCGCGTCGTCGCCCGTGGTTGGCGTGGTGTTGGGCGCGCCTCTCGTCGAATTGATCGGTTGGCGCACCATATTCCTCATCCAAGGTCCGCTGTGTCTGATCGCGGCGGTCGTGGCGGCGAAAGCTCTGTTCGAGACGGAGCGTCAACCCGACGTGCGCTTCGACGTGAAGGGATCCGTTGCACTCGGATTGGGTTCGGTGCTCCTACTTCTGGCGATCAACCGTGGGTCTTCTTGGGGATGGTTGAGTCCGGAAATCATCGGCATGGCGCTTGCCGGAGTGCTCGCAATCATCGTGTTCCTGCGCATCGAGAGCGTCGTATCCGATCCGTTGATGCCGCTGGTGTGGCTACGCACGCGGAACATCGTGTCGCCGATTGCCACGTTGGGTTTGCTGAATTTCGCCTACATGGGCAGCTTCTTGATCGTTCCGCAGATGTTGCAGGACGGTCTTGGTTACAGCACACAGCGAGTCGGTTGGTTGGTGATCGCCCGACCCCTTGCGTTCTCGATGCTCGCCCCGTTCAGTGGCAGATTGGCGCGACTCGTCGGTGAGCGGCGCACGGGGATGTTGGGTGGTGTGGCCATCGTGATTGCGATGCTTGCGCTCGTGATGGTGCGAGAGCCGGGCAGTGACGCGCTGATCATCTTTGGCTTGGCGTTCACGGGAATAGGTCTTGCCTTCGCCTCGCCGTCGCTGACTGCGGTGATGTCGGCCAGCGTCGACAACGCGAACATCGGCGTGGCAAGTGCTCTGATGCAACTCTCCACGCAACTTGGTGCGGTCGTGGGTGGAGCAACGATGATCGCGATCCATGAGAGCACACTCGATCTCGGGACGATGGAGAGCTTTGGTGTGGCTCTTTCTTCAGGTGCAGTGGCGGCCGTGGTGGCCATCGCCGTGGCTGGTTTGGTGCGGAATCGCGCCAGCTAGGCGGTGATCGCCTGGATCTCGTCGGCGATTTGTATCGCGA
>JBDKEO010000144.1:0-3326 GCA_039795205.1 Actinomycetota bacterium | reverse complement strand
TTGTGGCCGAGTGAGTTGAATGCGTTCGCCGACGCGTAGGTCACGTTGCTAGGGAAACTTCGCTATCTGTGGCAGTGGGGATCCAAGAGTCCCGCGTGGCGTCTTCCCGAACAAGCAGACGTCCTCGTGTTCGATGCCGAGATGGCTGAATTGCTCGAACCATTGCTTCGATCCACTCATCACCACGTCCTTCATCAGCGTTCACGCGGGCTGAACATCCCGATCCTGCTCAGGTCACTCCGAAATGGGTTGTCACTTGACGGGTATGTGCGCACCTATGTCCTCGCCGTGCGCCCCAAACTCGTGATCTCGCTCCTCGACAACGACCCTGCGCTCTACCGAGTGAAGCAATACCTCCCTTCGGCGCGAGTAGTTGCCATCCAGAACGGTTGGCGAGGATTCACAAACGACATCTTTGGCCTCGGACTTTCCAAAGCCGACCGACTGCAATGCGACGAAATCCTCGTTTTCGGTCCTGCCGTAGGTAAGGAGTTCGAGCGGATCATCACGGGCCGAGCAATCACGATCGGCAGCTTCAAGAACAATCTTGTGCCTATTCATCGAGATACCGAGTCGAAGACCATTGCATTGATCTCTACCTTGCGAGGAAAAGTGGACCTTGACAGCTCGGTCGAAGTCGCCGGAAGCGATCGCACGATTCGCTATGAAGAGATCTTCGAACGTCGACTACGGCTTGCCGAGTACTGCCACGCCTTCTGTCAACGCGAGGGATATCACCTGCGCATCCTCGGCAAAGACCCTGAAATCGGGCGCGAGTTCGCGATGTACGCCGAGCGATTGGGAGAACAGGGTGCATCATGGAGCTTCACTCCACGTTCCACGCTGCTCGCCAACTACCCCGAGTTGGACAAGGCCAAGGCCGTCGTTTCGAGCAGTAGTTCGCTCGGCTACGAGGCACTTGGTCGGGGCTGTCGTGCTGCGTTCTTCATGATCGACCATGAAGTGCTCCAGGATGTTGGAACGAACTTTGGATGGCCGCTCGAGCTACCCGACAGCGGAGACTTTTGGTCGAATCGACTGGACGAAAACGAAGTGATGCGCATTCTCACCCATGTCGTGAAGTCCAGCGATGAGTCGTGGCGCTCTTCGAGCAAGGCGATTGCCGATCAGCTGATCACTTTTGAAGAGGGCAACACCACTCTTCGAGACATCATCGACTCGATCTAGAGAACCTCATGCCCGTACACGCGGGCAACGAGACGGGTGGTGCGTAACGCCTCATCGAAGTTCGGGCACATTTGTCCGCCAGTCTCCACCGAGGCGACAAATGCTTCTGCTTGGTCGTGGAACCCCGGCTTGAACTGCTCATCAACCACGTAGTCGACACTCGGGGTGACATCCTTCCCGTTGATGGTGACCGCGAGTTTTTCCAGCGGCTTCATAGTGGCGACGGTGTCTGCGGCATGAACGTGAATCGCCCACCGTGCACTCTGCTCCCATACCGCGTGGTACCTACCTGTATCACCTGAGTCGAAGCGCAATTCCACTTCCACCGTGACTCCGTGTTCGCCGGTCCACGGTTTGATCGGGATCACATCGACCAATTGACCTCGGCAGAACATCGAGAAGTAATCGAGAAGATGGATGGAGTTCGCGTACATGTAGTTGCGCAACACGCTCTCCGGATGGCCATGGGTGGCTGCAACATCTCGATCCTGCTGATCGAACACGATCACGTGCCGCGGACCGCTGCACTGGCCGATGACCTGTTGGGCCGCTTTGGTCGATTGGTAGTGCCGACGATTGAAGCCGACGAAGCCGCGGTGCCCAAGCGTCCGGGCAAGCTTGTGCAACCTAGCTGCTTCAGCCATGTCGAGACCAAGCGGCTTCTCCACGAGCGAGGCCCACGGTTGAGCAAACAACGTCGGATACACCGAGATCATCTCCGCGATCGGAAGTGCAGCCACCACCGCATCTGCGCGAGTGTGTTCGTACAACTCTGCGACCGAGTTCGTATAGAAGGGAAAGCCATGTTCGCTGGCGAGTTGACGCCCTGATTCCTCGCCCTTGGTGCACAGACCAACGACTTCGACATCCAACGAGCGAAACGCTTTGAGATGTTCGAGTCCGACCGGACCGGCCCCGACGAATGCAACCTTCATCGTGAGTCCTCGCCTACGGCCATGGGAACCGTTCGAGCCGATCGAAATGATGCGTTGCCAAGTCGACTTCGACACCGCCGTTCCGATGGGATTCGATGGCTCCGACGAGTGCCTCGACATAATGGCGCGCCTCTGTGAGCGTGCAGTAGTCGCCTCCGTTGACCAAGGCTTGGAGAACGTTCTTCGTTCCGTCGATGATGTCGATCGGGGTTTGCGGAACCTCGCTCTTCAACGAACCGAACATGTATTGGGTGTCGCGCAACTCCCGCTCTTTGGCATCTCGTCTACGAACACTGAATCCGCCCTCGATGAGATCGAAATCGACGATGCCGTACGGACCGGATCCCACCATGACCATCCCCGTTCCTTGCGGAGCAGCAGGGTTACCACCGAGATCCACCACCAATCGACGACCGGAGTTGGTGGTGGCAACGACGAACGCCGAATGATCGACGTACTGGTCGCCACGCGGATTGGGAGAGATCGTCGCGGGCAACGAAGCGCGAACCTTCGTCAACACTTCTCCCGCTGCAAGCTCGAAGAGGTCGACGAAGTGCGTGAAAAGCATCGCCAGTCCGCCGTTGCCGCCCACGATGTGCATCGATGAGACTCCACCGAAGTCCTCCGACCTCATCAATTCGATCAAAGACCGCATGTGATGCATGTGTCGATAGGGGTGATTGACGGCAACGTTCGACCCGGTTTCTTTCGCGACCGCGATCACCTCATCACATTCGGCAAGCGACCGACCGAGGGGCTTTTCTACCAAGACGAGCCGAACACCCGACTTCATGGCAGCGACCGCCAACTCGCAGTGCGAGACCGTGGTCGTGGCAATCGCCACCACGTCGATTCCCGACATGCCCAAAAGCGCGTCAACCGAGTCGAAGGCCTCCGCACCTGGCACAAGCGCAGCCGCTTCCTTGGCCGCATCAATCTTGGTGTCTGCCAATCCCACGACGGAGTAGCCAGCGCGCTGACACGCTTCCACGTGGCGCCGTCCCATCCGTCCTGCACCGACGATCGCCACTTTCACCCGCAAAACCCTAGTGGCGAATTGTCGTGCTTCTGGTCGCTGTCACCTACGCCATGCGAGAAACTCGGTGAGACCGTCGACGAAGATCTCCCACAACCCACCTACTGGAGACCAGTTACTACGGATGAACTTCTCCTCATAACTCGCATAGGCGGATTCGTCGACTG
>JBDKEO010000141.1:0-2652 GCA_039795205.1 Actinomycetota bacterium | reverse complement strand
CAGGTTCTCTGGTCGCCCCGTCGAGAAGTTGTCGATGACGACAACTTCGGTTCCACGACCGAGGAGTTGTTCCACCACATGGCTGCCAATGAAGCCGGCTCCGCCCGTGACGATCGATTTCATCGACTCAGGCCTATCGATCCAATCCGCACAGCCACTGCATGACCATGTGCCCGATGATCAGCTGGAGATCCTCTGCAACCTGCATGTCGTCGATCTCGAAATGCATCGGCACCTGGGCCAACTCTTTGCACTTGCCACCCGAGTAGCCGAGCACTGCAAAGGTCTTCATTCCCTTCTCATTGCCCATCTTGAGGGCGTTCACCACGTTTGGCGAATTGCCGCTTCCCGAGAACACCACGAGCACGTCACCCTTGTTCGCCTTCACCCTCAGTTGCTCTGAATAGATGTTTTCGTATCCGATGTCGTTGGCCAGACAGGTGATTACCGCGGCATTCGCAGGCAATGCCTCGATCCGCAACCCGATTCCCCTGTTTACACCTGCGCCATAGGTGAAATCATTCGCCAAGTGAATCGCATTTCCTGCGCTCCCACCATTGCCGCAGAGATAGATGGTGTTACCCGAGTCCCACGCGTCCTTGAATGCCTGCGCAAGCACCGGCACCTTCTCGATCGCAGCCATTCCCATGGCCTGGTGGAGTCGTTCGCGATAAGCCGCAATTTGGTCGATCATCACTGGTCCTTTTTCATCCAACTTGCTCGCACAACGCTAGTCGCCGAGGGGTTCAGTTCGACTCACCGATCACTTGCTCGTAGGTGCCTTGGGCAACGAGGCGACCTTTCTCGAACCGATAGACCATGTCGCAGTACTTGATGGTCGAGAGTCTGTGGGCGATCACGATGATCGTCTTCGTGCCGTGCAGTGATTCGACTGCCTCCATCACGCCGCGCTCGGTTTCAGTGTCGAGCGAACTCGTTGCCTCGTCAAGAACGAGAACGGCCGGGTTCCGATAGAGCGCACGAGCGATGCCTAGCCGCTGTCGTTGACCCCCGGACAAGCGAACTCCGCGCTCACCAACGACGGTGTCGATTCCATTGGGAAGCGAATCCACGAACTCAGAAAGCATGGCGGCTCGAAGCGAGTTACGGACGGCGGCTGGATCGACGTCGTCATGGTCGACTCCGAATGCAACGTTCATCGCGATCGAATCGTCGGTCAAGTAGATCGTTTGGGGAACGTAACCGATCTGCTTACGCCAACCAGGTGCATCGTTCTTGATGTCGAATCCATCGATACGTACGGAGCCGGACTGTGGCTGCAGGAGTCCAAGGATCAAGTCGACGAGCGTGCTCTTGCCCGCACCGCTTGCGCCCACGATGCCGATGGATGTTCCTCGAGCAACCGTGAAAGAAACGTTTGACAAGACGTCATCCGTCGATCGCTTGTAGCGGAAGGTCACATTCGAGACTTCGATCTCTCGCGTGAGGGATGGACATGTGCCGACGACATCGGCGACTTCCCATTCCAACTGAAGGTCGCGATGGATCTCTCGCACCACGGGCCGATTGAAGTCGAGACTTTGGATGCTCGCAACCATCCGATTGATCGACGGCACGACGCGGAAGGTCGTCGCTGCGAACAATCCCACCACGGGTAGCACCGTCTCGATATCTCGATCCTGCAACAGCATGATGCCAATCAGTGCACAGAGCCCACCCATCGTGATGATCTCGAGCCACAGCCGCGGCAATGCTTGGAGGAACTTGTACAGCCTTTGCAGCGTCATGCCTTCCACTACGTGACGTGTGTAGAGGTTGATGAACGTGGACTCCCGACCGAGGATCTTGACGTCCTTCACTCCCGCCAAACCTTGGTTGAGGTGCTGGATCACCATTCGTGCATGATCCTGGCTGTCATTACCCCACCTGGTGATACGACTGGTGGTGGCGCGCTGAAAACCGAACGCGGCAATGCCAAAGACGACTCCAACGATCAATGTGCCGACTGGCTCCACTGCCATCAACAACAAGAACAGGCCAATACCGACCAGTCCGTCTGCAATCAAGGTGGACATGGGATCGATGCCACCGGAAACGAACACGGAAGCGTTCTGGGCATTGCGAATCAACGTCGATGAGTTGTGTTCGAGGTGATAGCCATACGGCTGGTGGAGGTAGTTCGCGAACAACTTCTTCGATAGTCGCGAACTCACGTCCGACATGAATCCGCGCTGGTACCAGACGAGTGCGGCAATCAGGATGCTCTTGATGACATAAGCAATGAGAATGGCGAGCAACGCAAACATCACGAGCGCCTCGCGGCTCACATCGAGGTCCAACATCCAGCCGATCAACGGCAAATCGCTCGAATAGCTGTCCGAGGTCAGGATCCCAACGACTGGCAGAACCAGTCCGATACTGAACATCTCGAGCAGCATCGCGACCAATTGACCGACGAACAGAATCGAGGCGGTGACACGCTCGCGAGGAAGCAGAGCACCCCAGATGATCCGGAACGTGCCCGGTTCTTCGCTCAGCAACCTCAAATCAACTCTCCCCGTCGAACGAGATTTGGTAGCGGCGACCGGAATCGAACCGGTGACCTTCCGATTATGAGCCGGATGCTCTGACCAACTGAGCTACGCCGCCAATGACTGCGAGCCCTCTGTGGGAATCGAACCCACCACCTCT
>JBDKEO010000015.1:0-5412 GCA_039795205.1 Actinomycetota bacterium | reverse complement strand
ATCTCCCCGCGCGTTTGATCGAACACGGTTACGGTTCGCCCGTCATCGAGTGTGAGTGTCGCCTCTCCAGTCGACTTGCCGTCGACGATCGACCAGTTGTCAGTTGCAGCGATCGACTTGGTGACAGCGACCAACTCCACGTTCATCGGTGCAGGATCCGAGCTCTCGGATCCACCGCGCAACAGGGTGAACGCACCGAACAACACGATGAACGCCACAAGGAGCGAACCTAGGGCTGCCCACGAACGCAGCGAGAGGAACGACTTCACCGTTCGACGAATCAGCCGCGACGCCCCACCGGCGCCATTCCAGCTTCGACCGCCTCGCGAGACAGCTGTTCGTAGTAGCCGAGGATCTGCAACTCGACACCGAGATCGACGCTACGCACGGACGTTTCGTCGGGCACGGTCAACACCACTGACGCGAAGTTGAGGATCGAACGAACACCTGCGGCAACGAGCGCATCGGCGGCGGTCTGCGCTGCGTCGGGCGGTGTGGCGATCACTCCGATGCTGGCACCGCCTTCCTTGACGATCTGCGGAAGCAAGTCCAAATGCTGCACCGCCACACCAGCAATCTTGCGACCGACCTTGGACGAATCCGTGTCGACGATTCCCACGACTGGAAACCCACGCGAGGAGAACCCGTTGTAGTTGGCGAGTGCATTGCCGAGGTTTCCTGCGCCCACCACCACCACTTTCCACTCGTGGAGCAGTCCGAGTTCGCGCTTGATTTGGTAGATCAAATACGTGACGTCGTATCCGACTCCTCGGGTGCCGTAACTCCCCAAGTAGGACAGGTCCTTACGCACCTTTGCCGCATTGACACCTGCCAACGCGGCGAGTTGATCGCTCGACAATTGCTCGACTGACTCGGCCTTCAGACCGTTCAGGATCTGTAGGTACACGGGCAGTCGGGCTACAGCTGCGCCGGGGATCTTGCGCCGAGAATCCAGCGTTCTGACGGGGGTTGGGTCTGTCACGCGCTCTAGGGTAGGCGCTCGTGCAGGATTTCACGATGTCTGGCGACGAGGTTTCGTGACCAGTCCGGACTCGCTCACCAGTGTGCTCGCCGCGGCTGCGGCCCTCATTGCACTCGCCTTTGCCCTGATGTGCCTCGACCGCTTCCTCAACCGACGACAACCACAGGAGTTGGCGTGGTCGGTAGCGATGGCGCTCTTCGCGATTGGTTCACTCGCGCTGTGGTTCGGTGAGTCGGTGGGGTGGAACGCCCTCGCCTTTCGGATCTTCTTCCTCGCCGGTGCGGTACTGAACGTGGCGTGGCTTGCGCTCGGCACGCTCTATCTCCTCGCAGGTCGTCGTATCGGTGACGTCGTTCGTTCGTGGTTGATCGCCGCTTCATGTTTTGCCTCGGGAGTGGTGTTGTTCGTACCCCTCAAGACGTCGGTAAACGGTCACGAGTTGCCCACGGGGCGCGAAGTGTTCGGACCTTTCTCGCGCGCACTGGCCGCGATCGGTTCGGGTGTTCCAGCACTCGTCATCATCGGTGGCGCGGTCTGGTCTGCGTGGCGAATTCTCCGCGGTGGTTCGCCGAGTCTGACGTCGTCGGTGCGACGACAGATTTCTTCCCCGCGGCGGCTCGTACTCGGCAACGTATTGATCTCACTCGGCACACTCGTGCTCTCTGGTAGTGGTTCGCTCGCCGGTCGATTCGGCAAGGATCAGGCTTTCGCGATCACGCTGCTCTCCGGCGTGACGGTGCTGTTCGTTGGTTTCCTCGTTGCCTCGAACTCGCTCGCCAGAACCAGGCGAATGACCGCGCTCGCCCTGATCGGCGACTAGCGCAACACCAGCTGCAAGATCGCCGCGCCGAGAATGGCGGCAAAGAGCAAACCGACGGTGAGTGTGGTGGCGGGACGCATGAGGACAGGCTAGGAGTTGTCGCCCGAGTCGGCTTTGCGGGAGAGCCGCACGTTGGCGGTCACACCACTGTCCGAGGCAGCAGAGAGCACCACCCCCATGCCGACCGAGGCATCGAGTTCGATCGCGGCCGAAGCCCTGTCCTTGCAGATGGCCAACATTCCGTACGAATCGACGACGAGTCCGAGCCCTCCCCCGATCTCACCGAATGCACCGACGACGTGCGCGGTGCGGACGATCGGCTGCGTCGTGTCGTTTCCGACGATCGTCAACTGCACGGGCGAACCGAGTTGCTCGACGTCTTGTGGGCCCACGTTCAGTTGGCAGTTTCCGTAATGATCGATCCACGTCACTTCGCAGTGCACTTCATCACCTTCGATGCGATGCAGCGGCACGAGTCCTGGCATCAACGACACTGGGTCGATTTCGGTGCCGAGTTTCGTCAGTGGCACCCCGTTGCACAAGTGCGCAGCGGCTGGAGCGAAGATGTCCCGACCAGCGAACGTCGCACCTGGAGCGGCGAGTTGGTAGTCGGGGTTGGTCAACTCAAAAGCCCGCACTGCCCCTCCCGCAAGCGCCACGCCCGAGGCCAGTAGACCGTTGTCTGGGCCAATGAACACACCGCCAGGCACCTCGATGGCGACACCTTTGCGACTCGTACCCACGCCGGGGTCGACGACGGCCAACACCACACCAGCCGGCAGATACGGCACCGCCCTTGCAATCGTCAACGAACCAGCGCGAACGTCATATGCAGGAATCTCGTGTGTGATGTCGATCACACGAACGTGTGTTGCGATGTCGGCAATGACACCCTTGACCACACCGACGAACTCGTCACGAGTTCCGTAATCAGAGAAGAAGGAAACGGTGTCGAGCGTCATGTCGCGTATCGAGATCTTGTTCGAGAAAAACGAATGGGCCGGTGCCAACCCCCCGACGGCACCGGCCCAAACGGCGCACTCTTGCGAGCGCGACTCCCGGAACGGGTATTACCCCTTCCGGAGTACGTGAATTGTGGCATACCCTAGCGACCTACTGGCCCATCTCCCGACTGCGATTCACCGCAGATCGGACGGTTTCTTCGAGCGCACTACGTAGTCCCGCCGACTCGAGCGTGGCGATGGCCGCCGCTGTCACGCCGTTCGGCGACGTCACCTTGCGGCGCAGTTCGGCCGGGTCCTCACCCGTCTGTTGCAGCAGTCGTCCACTACCCACCAGTAACTGACGGACCAATGCGTCGGCGACCTCGTGCGACAAGCCCTCCTTCTCCCCCGCGGCGACCAACGCCTCGGCCACCAGAAAGAGGTAGGCGGGACCCGATCCCGATACGGCCGTGACCGCATCCATCAGGCGCTCTTCCACCCGCACCACGGTGCCGACTGCGCCAAGTATCGACTCGGCCCACTGCACGTCATCTTCTGTGCAACGTGTCGAACCACAGACTGCAGAGACGCCCTCCCCCACGAGAGCAGGGGTGTTCGGCATGCTGCGTACCACTGCACAGTTCGACCCAGCAGCCTCCTGCAAGGTCTCCACCGAGACTCCGGCTGCGATAGACAGTGCTCGTTTGGCACCGGCTGCGGCCAAGTGTGCACACACTTCCGCAGCTGCGCCTGGCTTCACCGCAATCACCGCATTCTCTGTGGCGCCTAGTTCGCCGACGATTGAAACACCGGGAAACATCTCGTTCAGTACCGCACGACGCTCAGGCGAATGTTCCACGATGGTCACGTCGTCCGTTCGCCAGCCTGCCTTGAGCAGACCCGCAACGATCGCCGAACCCATGTTGCCGCCACCGACGAAGGTGACTGATCTGTTGGCGATGGTGGACACGCCGTCAGGCTACCGACGGGCGTCAGTCGACGAATCTGCTGGCGAACCCGATCCGCACCAGCGAGGAAAAGTGTCGCTCCACGGTTGCGAACATCGTGCCGACGATGCGATCCAACTCGCCCTCATTCAGCGCGTGGTTCGGGATCTCGCCACGGAGATACACGGCATCCTCTGCCCCGATCGAGAAGTGCACGCCAACCAGGCCGTCATTGCGGCGCAACAACAGGTCGAACAACTGCTCGGCGTTCTCTTCCGGAGCGGGCATCACGTAGGTCTCGAAGCGCAACGTGCGCTGACCGAGCGTGAACCACAGGGTGGTGAACTCCTTCTCTTCTCCGCGCATCCGCACATACCAGCGAATCTCGTCACCCTCGCCATGATCCACGGCGACGATGGCCGAGTTGCTCGCTCGTTGATGCTCGAACCAGTCGTCGATCGATCCGCGCAGTTGCTCCAACGCAGCGGGTTCGAAGATCTCGCTCACACCGGCTCCCGATCAGGCACAGGCGACGAGATCGCGCACTTGAAGTGCGCCGTATGCGGCCTGGGCCCGTCGCCCCGCGGCAGCCCACGAATAGGTCTTCGCCCGCTGCGCAGCAGCGGTTCCCATCTGGATGGCAAGCAAGTGGTCATCGAGGAGCAACGCAACGTGTCGCGCGAAGTCGGTGACGTCCCGATTCGGAATGAGGAAGCCAGTGCGTGCGTGCTCGACGAGGTTGAGCAGCCCGCCGACGGCATTCGCCACGACCGGCGTTCCACACGCCGCCGCCTCGAGCGCGACGAGACCAAAACTCTCGCTACGCGACGGCACCACCACCACGTCCGCCGCACGGTAATAAGTGGACAAGATGTGGTGCGGTTGCGGCGGGTGGAACTCCACGCGACCCTCGAGCCCGAGCGACTCGATCAGTTCATGCACTCGGCTCAACTCGGACGAGCCATCCATTCCACTTGCGCCACCCACCACGACGAGTCGAGCATCGCTACGACCGAGTTCGGAAAGCGTGCGAACGGCAACGTCCAGGCCCTTCAAAGGTTGGATACGCCCAACGAAGAGCAGGATCGGATGGTTGCCGAATCCGAGTGCTGTGCGCGCTCCGCGTTGATCGCCGGGCGAGAAGAATGCCCGCTCCACTCCGGGTGCCACGACATCGATCGCTCCTGGCGCCTTGCCGTAGAGAGATTGGAACTGCTGTTGCTCCTGCTCACAACTGACGAAGATCGAGTCCGCGCAGCCAATCACTTCGAGCTCGGCGGCTTCGCGCTCCGCCGATTCGTGATCGCCACCCGCACTCTTCACTCGCGCAAAGGTGTGAAAGGTCGTGACGAGCGGCAGGTTCAGTTCGTGCTTGAGTCGGTGTCCAGCCAGACCGGACAGCCAGTAGTTGGCGTGCACCACGTCGGTGCCACCGCTCTTGGTGATGTGCCGCGCCACGTTGTCGGTGAACTCGTCCACCACACCGATGAGACCCTCTTTGGGCAGGTCCATCGGGCCGGCTGGCACGTGCACCACACGGTGGTTCGGCTCGATCTGCACTTCGCGCGGCAGATCATCCCGCCATCTGCGCGTATAGGTGGTGCACTGCACTCCGCGGTTGGCGAGCGACGACACGAGCTCGCGCACGTACACGTTCATGCCGCCACCGTCACCGACGCCAGCCTGCGCCAGGGGTGAGGTGTGCATCGACAGCACGGC
>JBDKEO010000081.1:0-15739 GCA_039795205.1 Actinomycetota bacterium | reverse complement strand
CCAACTATGCATCCAAGCCGCCGCTCGACTCATTCGACGAAGACTGCCTCCGTGCGTACGTCGACTACGGCTTTCGCCGCACCCCCGATGGCCGCGTGGAACTGAAGTGTTCTCCCGAGCTCGAAGCACGCAACTTCGAGTCCGGCAACATTCACGACACGTGGGATCAACTCGGACAACTCACCGTTCCCACATGGCTCGTCAGCGGGCGAATTGGCGACATTCCACCGGCATCGCTCATTCCTTCGATTGCCTCGACCATTGCCGAAACTTCTGCCATCACGCCCACGGTGATCGAGTGGCAGGATCTCGGCCACTTCGGGCCACTCGAAGATCCCGCCCGATTCGCCTCGCTGTTGATCGAAGTCAGCGAGGCCGTTCGATGAGCGCGTTCGACGTCCCCACTTCGCTCTCTCCGTCACGCGCGAGTTCGTTCCAAGATTGTCCGTTGCAGTTTCGATTTGCGTCGATTCAAGGTCTCCCCCAGCCCCCTGGGTTCCATGCGGTCAAGGGCAACGTGGTGCACCGTGCACTCGAGTTGTTGCTACGCCTCTCTGCGCCCGAGCGCACCCGCGAGGCGGCACGCGATGCAATGTCTAGTTCACGCAACGAGTACGAAGCGAAGTACGACTTCGTTGGCTTGAACCTGGACGATGCCGCAGCACGCGAGTTTTGGGCGGACTGCGAGCGCCTGACGGATGCGTATTTCGACCTCGAAGACCCCACCACCCTCGACGACATCGAACTCGAATTGGAGGTGGAAGCGCCGCTCGGCACCTTCCGTGTGCGTGGAATCGTCGATCGCCTCGAGCGGGGGCCGAACGGTGCACTCGTGATCACCGACTACAAGACGGGTCGCGCACCGCGCGAAAGCGACGTGGGCAACAAGATGCGCCAACTCGAGATGTACGCCTACATGGTTCGCGCTCTACGCGGCGAACTCCCTTCGCGAATGCGGTTGATGTACCTGAAGGACAAGGTGGTGCTCGAACAGCAACCGACGGAGTCGTCGATGAAGTTCCTCGAGAAGCGCACGATTGCGCTGTTCGATGCGATCGAGCGCGCCTGTACCAACGGCAACTTTCCGCCCAAGCGCAGCGGGCTGTGCAACTTCTGCAACTTCAAACAGTGGTGTCCCGAGTTCGGTGGCAACCCCGAACTCGCCGCAGTCGAAGCGCCACTGAAGTACCCTCGCGTCGCCGAATCATGAACGACCGCATCCCTTTTGCACGCTTCGACGACAAGTTCGATGCGCTACTCGAGCCCATGCGCAACAGACGATCGGTCGTCGTCATCTTCTCCATCGCCACTGCACTCGGTGATTTCGGCATCCTCTGGCACATCATTGGATTCGTTCGCTCGATCGGCAGCACGGAACGGCTGCACCAAGCCTTGTTCTTCTCCGCGATGATCGGCGTCGAGAGCCTGATCCTCAATCAGGGAATCAAGCGCATGTTCCGCCGTACCCGCCCCACCGAACGTGGCGACGACCGCTTCACGCTGCGCAAGCCACGAACTTCCAGTTTCCCGAGCGGTCATTCGTCGTCTGCATTCTTTTCCGCACTCGTCCTCACGTCGATCACTCCGTGGCCATGGTGGGCGCTGTTCTACGCGTTCGCAGTGTTGATCGCGACGAGCCGCGTGGGAGTACGCATCCACCATGCGAGTGACGTGATTGGCGGTGTCATCGCCGGCACCGTGATGGGAATCCCCGGCTTCTATGCCATGCAGTGGTTCGTCGGCTGAGTTCACGCACGGCCGTACGGGAATAATCTTCGCTCCACGCTGGTTGCAACTCTCATGCTGCAATTCGCCGTGACCTACGACTACCGCTGCCCCTACGGCCGAATCGTCCACGACCATCTCTATTGGGGACTGCGCGGTGGTGCCGACTGGGCCGTGCACTTCGTTCCGTTTTGTCTCGGTCAGACGCACGTCGAGCCAGGTGAACCCGACATCTGGGAGCGACCCGAGCAAGATTCGGGTTTGCTCGCTCTCCAGTTGTCAGTGGCGATCCGTGACACCCAGGCAGAGCGCTTCCTTGAAGCCCATCACGCCCTGTACGAACATCGGCATGCGTCGGCGGGAAACCTCCGCGACATGCAGACACTCCTCGACGTTGTAGACCGAGTTGGCGTGGACGTTGGTGCAGCGCAACGCGAGGTGGAAAGCGGTCGACCACTCGCCACGATTCGGGACGAGCACTCGACCTTCGCGCGCACGCATCAGGTGTGGGGAGTCCCCGTGTTCATTCAGGACGAAAAGGCCGTATTCGTGCGATTGCTCGACAGACCGAACGACGACTCTGCGACGGCCCAGCGCACGATCGAACGAATCATCGAAAATATGTCGTGGGATTCGCTGAACGAGTTCAAACACACGTCAGTTCCCCGTTAGAAATGTCTTCGTGACCCCCATCCCGCGGCCTGCAGTACTCGTCGACATCGTCACGATCGACGCCCGAGTGGAGTCTCACGAAATGTTGCAGCGGCTGCGCACGCTTGCTCTCGCTGGTGCCGCTTTGCGCGAAGTGACGAGTGGACCGACCGTCACTGTCGATACGCACTTCGACCCCGATTTCCATGTGCGCCTGGAGACACTCCCCAGCCCCCGCAGCATGCGCGAGCTGAAGCGCTTGGCGGCGCGGCTCGTCACCGAACCGTTCGACACGAGTCGCCCGGGCTGGACGATCCATTACGTCGAGAAGCTGGCGCGCACTCGTAGCGCCTTGATCGTGCGCAGACTCGCCGAATACGACGAACGTGTACTCGGTGCCCTCGCCGGCAACCCAGTGAACCCAACAGTGACAGTCGACTCGTCCGGTTTCGACTACATGAAATTGCTCGGCTTGGCTCAACGCCTACTTGCTCAGCCCGACCCCGTGAATGTAATCGTCGACCAGGGAGCAGCAATCGCTGCTCGGGTGATGCAGGAATTCGACAAGTCGGGAGGAAGTCGGTCGCCCATCTGGAGAGATCGTTCCGGATCGCTCGAACATCAAGACCTCCGTGTCGAACGTCGGGCCGTGCAACGCGCCGCGGCGAACATCAATGTCGATGAGCGAGCAATCATCCTCGCGTTGTTCGCAGAGTCACTTTCGGGTCTGCACCAATCGACTCCCGTCGACACCTTGCAATGTGGTGTCGCCATGCGTCGTCGCGATGCTTCTCGACTGGCTGACGTCTCGCTGCCGACATCGACGATGCCATTCGCAGAACGTGCACTCGCCGTCCACGAAATCCTCCTTCATCTGCCGAAATACGACACGTCGTCCGGCGAATGGGGCTCGATCGACTTGAGCTCATGGATGCCTCCCGCGCTGTCGGCACTCTTCGATGGCCGACGCCCACACGAGATCGACGTGGCCTGTGTATTTTCCGAACCGATGGCGACGCTCAACGGCGTTGGCGTCCTATCGGGATCGCTGTTGCCGTACGTCTCTCTGCTTGGTGCCGCAATCTCACTGATTGCCACGGTCGATGGCGATGTCGTGCGCCTCGGGTTCTCGGTGGACAAGGCGTGCGGTGAACGAGCCGAAGAAGTTCGCCATCAATTCGAAGAAATGCTGCGCACCCACCTCGGGGTGACTGACGACCGAAACTGGTTCAGTCGGTGGTGGGCAAATCTGCAGAGGCAGTCAGCAACAGCCTGAGATCGAGCAACAAGTCGGCTACTTCGTCCGTGGAGACGAGTTCACGATTGAGCATCTCGGCAAGGGCTTTGTCGACCACTGCCAGCGCCTCGGCAATCACCGTCGTTTCTCGCACTGCAGTCATCGTTTCCTCCCTGCTCGTCGTTTCTGACTTACCGCCAGCAACCTACCCCACCCGACCACCGGAAGGGCGACACCTGCCTAGCATCGCGGTGTGAAACTTGCCGGAAGAACGACGGTGGTGACTGGTGCTGCTCGCGGTATCGGCCGAGCGCTCGCCACGGCATTTCATGAGCAGGGCGCCAAGGTGGCTGTTGTCGACATGGACCATCCCGACTTGCACGCACTCGCCGCTGAGCTGAACGGGCGACGCCCCGACTCCGCGCTTGCTCTTGCGGCTGACCTGACGACCGAGGAGGCGAACGTTGCAGCGATCGATTCGGTGCGTGGCGCATGGGGCGATATCGACCTGTACTTCGCCAACGCAGGAATCGCAGCGGGCACCGATCTCACCACCGATGAGACGACGTGGAACAGGGCATTCGACATCAACTTGCACGCCCATCGCTGGGCAGCGAAGCACCTGATGCCGCGATGGTTGGAGCGCGGCGACGGCTACTTCTGCAGCACTGCGTCCGCTGCCGGGCTGCTCTCCCAGATCGGCTCGGCCCCGTACACACTGACCAAACACGGCGCACTCGCATTCGCCGAGTGGCTTTCGATCACCTACGGAAATCGTGGTTTGAAGGTGAGCTGCTTGTGCCCGCAAGGTGTGAACACCGACATGCTGCGCCAAGCAGACGACTTCGGTCGCGGGGCAAACGTCGTCAAGGCAGCTGGCGCAGTGTTGGAGCCCGAACATGTCGCCAATGAAGTGGTGAGGGCGATCGATGAAGAACGCTTCCTCGTGCTTCCCCACCCGGAAGTCGCAGAGTACGCCAAGGCCAAAGCCAACGATCGGGAACGATGGATCGGCGGCATGCGCCGACTACAGATGAAGGTGTACGGCTACTGAGTTCGTCGTGACGCGAACTCGGGTACGAGTGCAGCGATCTCTCGCCACTCGGCACTCGGCAATTCGGTGAGGTCGTCCTTCAGTACCTGGATGCAGACATGGTCTGCGCCAGCGTCGAAGTGTTCTTTCACTCGCTTGGCGATCGCCCCCACGTCACCCCATGCACAGATCGCATCGACCAACCGATCGCTCGGCACGCCGTGTTCGTTCTTCAGGTCCGACTCGGTGAAACCGTGGCGAAGCAGGTTGTTCGCATAGTTCGGCAGTCGCACGTACGTGGCCATGAACTTGCGGGCGATCTCGCGAGCCTTCGTCGCATCGCGCTCGAGAATCACCGCCACCTCTGGGGCGAGCAACTTCCCCGGACCCATGATCGATCGGGCCGCTGCCGTGTGCTCGGGAGTCGTGAAATACGGATGTGCTCCTTCGGTGCGCTCCGCGGCGAGCTGGAGCATCTTCGGTCCGAGCGCGGCGAGCACGCGACGTGGCGTGGTGGTGGGAGACGCTGCGACGAACATCGCCGAGTCCATCGTGTCCAGGTACTCCACCATTCGCGAGTACGGCTTGTCGTACACCGTCTTGTGCAAAGCCTTCGCCATGTGTCCGTGACTCGCACCAATGCCGAGCAAGAAACGCTCGGGGAAAGCCTCCGTCAACGTCTTCAGCCCCGCCTGCATGGTGACGGCTGTGCGCGCATACATCGAGGCGATACCCGTGGCTACGACGATCGACTTGCTGCCGGCAAGCAGCAGGGCGGCATGCGCGAACGGTTCGCGACCCACCGCCTCTGGAATCCACACGGCGCCGAAACCGAGAGACTCGATCTCTGCCACCGCCTCCTGAGCCCGCTGTGCAGGTTGTGCATCGAGCGTCCACGTCCAAATTCCGAGCGGTGTCAAAGAAAATGTCACGGCGACGACCCTAATTGAGGAGCCGGTGCACGCACACTTTGTGTCGATGACGAGGAAGGTGGTGCTCGCGTGCCTGCTCGTGCTCGTTGCCTGCACGGAGTCACCGCCCGGAACCGCGATCGTGCGCAAGGTGGTGGACGGCGACACGCTCGAGGTGCGAGTCGGCAATCGAAACGAGACGGTGCGACTGCTCGGTATCGATACGCCGGAGACCGTCCACCCCGACAAACCCGTCGAGTGCTTCGGTCCGGAGGCATCAGCACGGACGAAGCAACTCCTGCCACGCGGGACGACGGTGCGCATCGAACGCGACACCGAAGCACGTGACCATTTCGGACGGTTGCTGTTGTACGTGTTCCTCGGCGACCAGATGGTCAACGAGTTGCTCGTTCGAGAGGGACTCGCGCGTCCACTGTCGATCGAACCGAACACGACTCATGCAGCAAGGCTCCAGCGTGCGGCCGACGAGGCGCGAACGGCCAACGTCGGACTATGGGCCGCATGTCGGCAGTAGCGTTCAGCACGTGACGACCACGCTGAACGAGCGACTGGGCCACGAACCCTCAGCCAAGCTCCTGATCATCAGTTGCGACGACCTCGGCTCGTTTCACGCCGCCAACGAGGGAATCTTCGCCGCCTTGCGCACTGGTGTCGCCACGTGTACGTCGCTGATGGTGCCCGCACCGTGGGCCCGACACGCGGTGCTCAACCAGCGCGGTGAGGACATCGGCGTGCACCTCACGATGAACAGCGAACACGACCTATACCGCTGGGGGCCGATCACCCACGCACCATCGCTCTTGTCTGGCGAGGGTGGATTCCCGCGCACGATCGATGACTTGTGGGAGCACGCCGACACCGTCGAAGTGCTCCGCGAACTGCGCGCCCAGATTTCCCGCGCCATCGAATGGGGTATCGATGTCACGCATCTCGCGCCACACCTCACCGCGATCACCCTCCGACCAGAGTTCTTCGACGTCTATCTGGAATTGGCGGTCGAGTTCGATCTGCCGATCCGACTTCCCTCCACCATCTCCGAAGCACAGGCAGGATTCCCCTTCCGCAAGTTGGCGAGCGATGAGGGAATCCTCTTCCCCGATCACTTCGATCACGATTGGAGAGAAGGAAGCCGCGCACGCGTGTTGCAGGCGCTGGAGCAACTACAGCCTGGTGTCACCGAGATCCACGTGCAGCCGTGCATCGACACTCCCGAGATTCGAGCACTCGGCGCAGTTGCTCAAGGTTGGATCGACGACCATCGTTTCGTGGTCGAAGACACGTCGCTGCGCGATGCCATCGCGCGCAGTGGAGCGATCCTGATCGGCTACCGCCAGATCAGGGATGCGATGCGAGCTGGCTGAGCTGCTTCGCTGCGCTGCCACTCATCAACTCAGCAAGAATCACCCCGGTGTGACCGGTGGCCTTCAACTTGCCTTGCACATATGCGGCGGTGGGATCGCACGACGCATCAGCGAGAGCACAACTGAAGATGACCTCCGCATCGTCGGGACCGCTCGTGCGAACTTCCGCCTTGGACACCGTGACTCGGTACTGCACGGTCGCTTTCGGAACAGATTTCTTCTTCGCAGCCACGGGGCGCAGATTACTGCCACTCACCCAAAGGTGATCCCACTGAACAAGTCGTCTTCATAGTCCGCACCGCCACGAACGCCGCCGACATACGGCGAGTCGACATGCGACTTCGCGAGGATCCAATCTTCGTAGGGATAAGTGGCAGCCAACTCTTCGTCGTCGAGTCCGAACCAGAACGGCTCGTCGGGATCGATCTGAGTGGCATGCGCACGCAGCGCACCCGAGCGTGCCCAGAGGTACTCGCCTACGTGTACGCGGGTGGTGATTTGACCATCCAAGTCCGGCCGTTCGAACCACTTCTCATCGAAGGGAGACGAACCACGCAGGCGCAACATCGCTTCGTGGACCGCAGTCAAACGCATGCGCGACCACGCCGAGTAATACAACTTGCGCGGCTGCCAAGCCGGACCTGCCTCCGGGTACTTCGTTTCATCACCCGCCAAGTCGAACGCCCGCACGCTGACTTCGTGAACACGCACGTGATCGGGGTGTGGGTAGCCACGCTGATCCTCGTTGTAGGTGATCATCACATGAGGGCGTTCACGGCGCACGATCGCCACGAGTCGACCGACGGCCTCGTCGAGATCGGCACGATGGAAACACTCGGGGTGATCGTTCGCTTCACTGCCGAGCATTCCGGAATCGCGATAGCCGAGCATCTCCACGTGATGAAACCCGATGATCGAGGCCGATTCGGCGAGCTCGAAGGGACGGCGCCGTGCCATCTCGGCTCGCTCGGCATCTCGATCGAGCCCGTGGAAGGGTTGGCCCGAATCGCGAAGTCGGGGATTCTGGAGGTCGCCCTCTTCGCCGCCCGTGCAACAGACGAGGACGGTCCTCGCGCCTGACCGCGAGTACTTGGCCAGCGTCGGCGCGCCTTTCGACGCCTCGTCATCCGGATGGGCATGAACGGTGAGGATGCAAGGCGTGCTCGACACGGCGAGCAGATTAGTGCTGCGAGCAATCGCGGCTCCTGTCCTAACCTGCCCTCGTGCCGCGAGATCGGATTCTTGACCGCAACCTCATGTCGACGTTGCTCGTGACACTCTTCCTCGTCGCCTGCTCCGGCGATGGGCGCACCATGCGCGCTCCATCCGCCGACCAGACGCAGTCCATCGCGATTGCCACCACGTCGACGGTCGTCGACCAGGCGGTGGGATTCTCGATGACGACGCCGTGGGTGACCGGTGAACGAATCGACGATCGCCATACCTGTCTCGGTGAGTCCGTCTCCCCCCGCATCGAGTTCTCCAACGTGCCGATCGACATCGTGACGATCGGTCTCGTCCTGATCGACGAATCGGCAAACGGCGAAGTGCTGTGGGCCATGGCCAACATCGACGTGTCGACGCCAATCATCGAGGAAGGTGCGATTCCCGCCGGGGCGATCGTCGGGCGGCTCGCTGACGGAACGGAGGGCTACAAGGCACCCTGCCCAACCGACCGACACACCTTTCAACTGATCGGCTACGCCTTGCCCCAGCGAGTCGACCAGGAGTCGGGCGTTGATGCTCAGACGATCGTCGACACCTTGGAGGCTGCTGCCCTCGACGTCGTCACCAGTTCGTTCGTCACTCCCTGAATGAAGTGACGCCCCATCGGCACCAGTCAGCCGACCAAGCCAAGGAGCCTGCCAAGATAGAGCCATAGACCGCTCCTTGAATTCGGTGCCGATCGCGGTTTTTGAGACCGATCGAGACGGCAGGTTGGTGGATGCCAACGACGCTTTCCGCACCCTCGTTCTGCACGGCGGCCCGATTTCGCCGGGCGCAGCGGCCTGGGTCAACGCACAGCCAACCGAGCGTGCAGAAGCGGAAGCGGCATGGCGCCGAGCCGCCGGGGCTTCGTTCACCTTCGAGTTCCGCCTCTGGCGACCGAGTGGGGAGGCGATGTGGATTCGCGTCACCACCCAACCAGTGACTGCTCAAGACGGCTCGATCACCGGACATCTGGGTGTCGCCACGGAAGTGTCGGAGTCGGTGCGCCAGCGCACGCTCGGCGAACAGTTGGTGGGACTCCTCGACTCATCGAGTGATGCGGTCGTGGTGTTCGACCCGCGCGGCGAGGCCCTGTTCGCCAACGAAGGTGCGCGCACACTGATCGGTGTCGACGAGCGCAATGACAACGACCCTGCGACACAACTTTTCATTCGTGCGATCCTCGACCAACTTCCACGTGAAGTTCAGACGTCGCCCTCGCTGCACAAGTGGGATGGCGAGATCGGCTTCCGCGGACCAGACGGCATCATGCGCACGATGGCGATCGTGCTGCAGATCGTCCGTTCGCACGACGGTGTCGTACAGCACTACTCCGCCATCGCCCGCGACATCACCGAGGCCAAGCAGCTCCAAGACGAACTGACCCGTCAGGCCACGCATGACGCGATGACCGGCCTTCCCAATCGCGTGCTATTCCTACGCAAACTCGCCGAAGCACTCGAACGGAGTCGCACCTTGAAGCGCGGTGTTGCCGTGATCTTCGTCGACCTCGACAAACTCAAGGACGTCAACGACAACATCGGACATGGAGTTGGCGACCAGTTACTGAACACGATCGCCAAGCGACTCGTGGCCGCGACACGACCGTCCGATCTAGTGGCTCGAATCGGCGGCGACGAGTTCGTGGTGTTGTGTGACGGCTTGGCCGACCCGCAAGTGGCGATGGATGTGGCAGAGCGGGTCCGTCAAGCGATGACCGGTCAGGTGATCCTGCAAGGAATCGAGATTTTCACGAGTGCCAGCGTCGGTATCGCCGTCTCCACCGAAACTCTGCTCACCGAAGAAGCACCGGCCGACGCAGCTGTGACTCTGCTGCGCAACGCCGACACGGCGATGTACCTCGCCAAGCAGCGTGGACGTGGCCGAAGCGAGCTGTACAGCGATGAAATGCGCCGTGCGGCCAAGGAGCGTGTCGCACTCTCAGCCGAGTTGGAGCGTGCGCTCGCACTCGACCAACTCTTCCTCGTGTACCAACCGATCGTGTCCGCACAGTCGTCGCGTATTTCGGGTGCCGAGGTGTTGCTGCGGTGGAATCATTCCGCGCGTGGCGTGCTCACCCCGCCAGCGTTCCTCGAGCTCGCCGAAGAGTCGGGAGCGATCACACCGATCGGTGACTGGGTGATCCGCACTGCATGTAGTGACGCCAAGCGCTGGATGGATGCTGGGTTAGTCGATCGCTCTTTCCTCCTGCATTTCAATGTCTCGGTACGTCAACTCGGTGACGCTGCCTTCGTCGAACGAGTGATGGGTGCCCTGCACGACGCGGCGCTCGATCCCTACCACGTAGTCGTGGAGGTCACCGAGAAGGTGATGCTGAGCGACAACCCGACGGTCTCACGCACGCTTGCTGCGCTGAAGCGCCTCGGCGTACGCCTCGGTATCGACGACTTCGGAACCGGCTACTCGTCGCTCGCGCGCTTGAAGGAGTTCCCCGCCGACTATCTCAAGCTGGACGGCACGTTGGTGCGCGACATCGGAATCCAAGGCGGCGACGATCCGATCGTGCGCTCCATCATCCAACTCGCCCACTCACTCAATATGTCGGTGATCGCCGAATGGGTGACCACCGATGACCAGACACAGCGACTGCGCATCCTCGGATGTGACTTCGTCCAGGGCAACCGCATCGCCGAGCCGATGACCGCGAGCGAGTTCGCGTCCCGCGGCAACACCCAGGTGTCGCAAGCCTGACCGGTTTGCTCGCCTAGTCAGTCGCGATCTGGGGTCGCGGGCCCATTCCAGCAAAGAACGCCAAGAGTTCGCCCGAGCCCTCGCCGAGGCGTAGCACCGAGTTGCCCTGCACCGTGTCGCCGTACACCGGCAACGGGAACGACGTCATGCCGCCACCGGCGACACCCCGCATGCGCTTGGCGAAGTCCATGATGTCGAGTGACTCACTTACGACGAGAGCATCGAGCCCGTTCGACATCACGGCGCCCGCACGAAGCGGATTGGACATCAACTGAGTCACCGCATCGCTGGCGAGCGTCTGGACGAACTTGCGCTGCCGGGTCGTGCGCCCAATGTCAGCCGTGGCATCCATGCTCCACTGACCATCGAGGTTCTGCTCGAAGTGTCGGCTGCGGGCATATGCCAGCGCCTTCACACCGTTCAGCGTGGTGCAGCCCGCCTTGAGGAACAGGCCGGTGCTCTTGTCGCGCGAAGGCCGTTCGACACAGATCGAGACACCACCGATTGCGTCGACGATCTGTTTGAAACCTTGGAAGTTCACTTCGACGTAGTGATGAATGGGAATACCGAGAGCACGGCGAACGGTACGGACGAGCACGTCAGTGCCCACTTGGTATGCAGTGTTGATCCGCTGCTCCTTCTCGCCATTGCCGATCTTCACCCACAGGTCGCGGGGAACCGAGATCAAACTCACGCCACCCGTCTTCTTGACGTAGTGCATCACCATCAACGTGTCGCCACGCTTGCCACCGACGTCGGACTCGTTCCCCATCGTCGCGAAGTCGGGGTCGTCGGGGTCGGCACCTTCGCGCGAGTCCGACCCGACGAGAAGGATGTTCTCGAAGTCGGGATTCGGGGCATCCAACGTCTCCGTGACGGTCGTTTCGCGAGACACGCCATCGATTGCTTGACGTAACTGCCGGACCAGACCCGTCGCTCCGACACAACCGACGATGAAGGCCACCAACACCGTGGTGGCGATCGTCGTCAGTGCCGAACCACGACTTCTCGACCGCCTACTCATCAATCAAGAAAGTAGTCGGGGTCAGGTACGCAGATGGATCACATCGCCGACATCGATGGCCGTCTCCGCACCGTCGTCACGCTGCACCACGAGACGTGCGTCCTCGTCCACCCTGGTGGCGACTCCCTCGACGACATCACCGCCGGTCAACTCGACGCGTACTCTCCTGCCGATCGTCGCCAGTTGAGATTCGTAGCGTGCACGCAATTCGTCCACCGACATCGACTCGTGCACATCGACCTCGTCGAGCATCGCCCGCAACAACTCGAGTGGCCCACGCCCAGAGGTAGGTGAATGAGTGCTTGCGAGTCGTGCAGCACCGTCAGGTGCCCAACCGACGTTGATGCCGATACCAACCACGACGAAACCGTCACCACCTTGCGCAAGGATCCCTGCCGTCTTGCGGTCGTCGATCAACAGATCGTTCGGCCACTTCAGGTCGGGAAGCACACCGAATAATTTCTGACTTGCTGCTCGTGCAGCGAGACCGACGATGTGCGTGTAGTGATGCAACGGACGCGACGAGCTCGGCCTGAACAGCAGCGACACGAGAAGGTTCGCACCCGGTGACGCTTCCCACTTGCGATCCAACCGACCCCGACCAGCGGTTTGGTGGTCGGCAACGATCACTGTGTGATGTGCCGCCCCGCTGCGGGCGAGCTCGAGCAGATCCGAGTTGGTACTCCCCGTCTCGCGAACGTGGTGCACGTTCCAGCCACTGGGCCAAGGCCCCGTCTGAGGGTTGGCATCGGGATCGGTCATTGGAGCAAGATAGTCACTCGTGCTGAAGAAGATCCTGATCGCCAATCGTGGCGAAATCGCCGTTCGCGTCATCCGTACGGCCCGCGAAATGGGTATCGCCACGGTCGCCGTGTACTCGGAATTGGATCGCAACGCATTGCATGTGCGCCTCGCTGACGAGGCCTATGCCCTCGGCGGACAAACCGCTGCGGAGAGCTACCTCAACACCGCGGCGATCGTCGATGCGATCAAGCGCAGTGGCGCCGATGGCGTGCACCCGGGCTATGGGTTCTTCAGCGAGAACGCCGACTTCGCGCGCACGATCACTGAAATGGGTGTCGCCTTCATCGGCCCGCCGCCCGAAGCGATAGTGGAAATGGGTGACAAGGTGTCGTCACGCAAGGCAGCGCTGCGCGGAGGCGCGCCGATCGTGCCGGGTACGACGGAGTTCGTCACCTCCGCCAAGGAGATCATCGACTTCGGCAACGAACATGGCTGGCCCGTAGCGATCAAGGCCGCCTTCGGCGGTGGTGGTCGCGGCATGAAAGTGGTGCAATCGGCCGACGCCGTGCAGGAGGCGATGGATTCTGCGCAACGTGAATCGAAGGCATTCTTCGGTCGTGACGAGATCTACGTGGAGCGCTACCTCACGTGGCCACGACACATCGAGGTGCAGCTCGTCGGCGATACACACGGCAACGTCGTGTGGGTGTCCACGCGCGATTGCTCTGCGCAGCGACGTCACCAGAAGTTGATCGAGGAGGCGCCTGCCCCTGCGCTGAAAGACGGCATCGAAGAAAAGATGGGTGAGGCGGCGGTGAAGGCGGCGAAGGCCGTCGGTTATTACAACGCAGGAACCGTGGAGTTCATCTATCAGGACGAGGAGTTCTTCTTCCTCGAAATGAACACCCGCCTCCAAGTCGAACACCCCGTCACCGAGGTGATCACAGGCATCGACCTCGTCGAGTGGCAGATTCGCGTCGCGTCGGGCGAGAAGTTGCCGATGACCCAAAAGCAAGTGCTCGAGCGTCGCGAAGGGCATGGCATCGAGGTGCGCATCAACGCCGAGAATCCGGCGGGTGGCAAGTTCCTGCCCTCACCCGGAACCATCACTGCCTTGACTACGCCCGATGGCTTCGGCACTCGTTTCGATGGCGGCTACGAAGCGGGTGACACCGTCAGCCAGTTCTACGACAACTTGGTCGGCAAGTTGATCGTGTGGGGCAAGGATCGCGACACTGCGATTGCGAGAACGATCCGCGCTCTCGAAGAGATGAAGGTCGAGGGCGTGCACACCACGATTCCCGCCGACCTGGCAATCCTTCGCCACCCCGACTTTGCCGCCGTGAAGCACAGCACCAAGTGGGTGGAAGAAAAACTCGACCTCTCCTCGCTCGATTCCTCGACTGGCGCAGCTCAACCCAGCGAGGACGGGCTCGTGATGCGCCAAACCACCGTCGAAGTGAACGGCAAGCGCTTCGAAGTCAAGGCGTGGGTACCTGAGACGGCCGGAGTTGCCGCGCCACGTGCCAAGAAACCGACCCGCGCCAGCCAATCAGCTGGCGGCAAGGGCGGGAGCGGCGAGATCTCGGCACCGATGCAGGGAACCATCGTCAAGGTCAGTGTCGAGGTGGGTCAAGAGGTACAGGTAGGCGACACCGTCGTCGTGCTCGAGGCGATGAAGATGGAGAATCAGATCACCGCAGAGAAGGCGGGCAAGGTGACCAAAGTGAACGTGAGCGCCGGCTCGTCCGTCGGCGCGGGTGACGTACTCGTCGTCATCGAATGACCCACACCCTCCTCCACTAGTTTGTGGCGGTGAATTCGCACGAGCATCCCACCGATCCGGTCGTACCTCACGAGGCCGATCAGGGCTCGACGCTCGAGAGCGAGCGTGCCCGACGGCTCGGCCGAATCCAACACCTTCGCGAGTCGGGTACCAACCCCTACCCCTATCGCTTCGATCGCACCCACGAGCTGGGCAAGATCCGCGCCGATCTCGGCAGCCTCGAGGCCGGCACCGAGACGGACGTCGCGGTGACCGTCGCGGGTCGCGTGATGCTGAAGCGCGACCAGGGCAAGTTGATCTTCATCACACTGCGCGATCGCACCGGGGAAATCCAGTTGTTCGTCTCCAAGTCGGTCGTGGGAGACAGCGAGTTCGACGAAATCAACGAGCTCGATCTCGGTGACTGGATCGGCGTGTCCGGACTCGTGATGACCACCCGCAAGGGCGAACTCTCGATCAAGACCTCGAGTGTGACGTTGTTGGCCAAGAGCGTGCGACCCATGCCGGACAAGTGGCACGGGCTCACCGACATCGACACTCGCTATCGCCAGCGTTATGCGGACTTGATCATCAACGAAGAGGCTCGTCGCACATTCGAGATTCGCCACGCCACCATCGCCAGTTTTCGTCGCACGTTGCAGGGCAATGGGTTCATCGAAGTGGAGACGCCCGTGCTGCACGTGGAGGCCGGCGGAGCACATGCCCGTCCGTTCGTCACGCACCACAACGCTCTCGACATGACCCTCTACTTGCGTATCGCGCTCGAGTTGCACCTCAAGCGTCTCATCGTCGGTGGCATGGAGCGTGTGTACGAAATCGGTCGCGTCTTCCGTAATGAGGGCATCTCGACGCGTCACAACCCCGAATTCACGATGATGGAGTCGTACCAAGCGTTCGGCGACTACCACGACACGATGGATCTCACCGAACAACTGATCACCAATGCGGCGCGAGATGCGCTCGGCACCACGGTGGTGACGATCGACTCACAGGAAGTGGACCTGTCCCAGCCATGGCCCCGCGTACGGATGATCGACCTCGCGAGCGAAGCCGCTGGTACCACTCTCCACCCGAGTCAGCCGGTGGACGAAGTGCGCAATGTCGCGAAGTCGCTCGGCGTCAACGCGGAGAACCACTGGGGTTCGGGAAAGATCATCGAGGAGATCTTCGCCGACCTCGTCGAGAAAAACCTCCAGCGACCCACGTTCGTCACCGGTCATCCCGTCGAGATTTCACCGCTCGCCCGTGTGGATCAGCAGGATCCATACCTCACCGAGCGCTTCGAGCTCTTCGTCGGCACCCGCGAGTTGGCCAACGGCTACAGC
>JBDKEO010000012.1:0-3071 GCA_039795205.1 Actinomycetota bacterium | reverse complement strand
CATCGACTCGGTCCTTCGCCTCGTAGGTCTCCACGGAGTCATCGCCAAGATCCCGGTCGTCGGGGCGCACTGGGGCCTCATCATCAGCATTCTGATGGTCTGGCTCACCGATGTGAACCTCGCCGCCAATTGGGGTCTCGGATTCAGTGACGACTGGATGGTGTGGGTCGCCAACGGCGCCATCATCTACGGCATGATTCCGGTCAAAGATGCGGCGATCTCAATGATCAACAAGGGATTCAGGATGTAACGAGCGGCCCAGCCGCTACGCACAACCCGACCCGGCGACCGTGCCCCTTCACAGGGGAATCCCACGTCGCCGGGTCGACCTTTTGTAGGCCGACCCCTAGTCGCTCCAATGCGGCCTGCATAACCGGTGGACGCGCACGGTTCGCCCCGTCGCTCACCTTGAGGGCGACTGCTCGACCGTCGGGAAGTCCGACGGCAAACACCGCCTCGGCCCCGTCTTTTGCAACTGCACCCGGAACGCCCTGCATGAGCATCGTCACGTCGCGCGTCGGGCCACCGACCATTCCTGGGTGTGTAGTCATCGCCTGAGCCACATGGTGTGCCGCGCTGCCAGGCTGTGCAGTCGCGATCGTGCGAAATGCACGAGCCAGACCGATGAGTGACATCGCGTGCGCGGGTGCACCGCACCCGTCGACGCCGATGTGTGCCGCAGGTTCGCCAGCGAGCGAGGGAATCATCGCAGTGATGTGCTGCTGCAGCGGATGCTCTGGCGACAGGTACGACGAGTCGGTAGCCCAGCCAGCGGCGACGCAGGTGGCGAGCATGCCGGAGTGCTTGCCGGAACAGTTCATCTGCAACGCCGTTCGCTGCTTACCTTCACGAATTGCGCGCTCGTGTTCAGTGTCGTCGAGTGGGAAATCGGTCGTGTTGCCCAGTGCCGACTCGGTGAGGCCGGCAGACGCAAGAATTTCTTGCGCCGCAGCAAGATGCTCTGGTCGGCCGTCATGGCTCGCGCAGACGAGCGCCAGTAACCGAGGTGGGAGTTCGAGCCCAGAGTCGACCATCGCGGTGGCCTGCAGCGGCTTCATCGACGAACGCGGATAGATAACGACGTTCGGGTCGCCGACGCTGAAGGCGATCGAGCCATCTTGGTTAAGTGCGACGACCGCACCGAAGTGCTGCGACTCGATGATGCCGCTGCGGGTGGTGTGAGCGATGAGTTCATAGGCGCTCGCTGGAGAGTTACGTGTGGTCATCGAAGTGTCGCCCTTCTGAAGTAGGTCATCGAATTGCCAAGTTGATGAATCCGACGACGGTCGAAGACGACTTGGTGAGCGTAAGTTTCAGACGGCAGATGCCCGGTTTTGTCAGCGTCAAGCGATTGGTTCGCGTATTCAACGTGCATTGTTGTCGAGACTTTGCAACCGGGGCCACCACGATTTTGCGCACGTCGGTGCGGTCAACTGCCAGCGTGTTGAGCAGTGCAGTAGTGCTCAGCGATGTCTGACGCACGAAGAGTGGCGTTGCGAATGTGAAGGCGGCGCCCACTGCCGTGCCCGCAGCATTCGTCGCCGCGGCGCGCCAGAAGTACGTGGTTCCTGGCGTCAGACCAGAGAAACTCGCCGAGAGCGTTGCGACTTCCTCGCCGATGATGTCGCCCGCCACGATTGATCCGACGACCGTCGAGAAGTCGGCGACCGTCGACAGCTGGAAGAACGCCTGCGTCGAAGCACTGTTAGCCCCGAACGTGCCCGTGACGACGACGGAATCTGACGCGACCGATGATGCAGCACCACTGGTCACGATTGGCAGACCGCCCGGCGTGGTGAACGACGCGATGGCTCCAGAAACTGTGCCCGCCAGGTTGGTGGCATTGGCGCGGAAGTAATACGTGGTGCCGGGCACCAAGTCGATTGCGGCTACCTCGAAAGCCGTCGGAGCATTACCCGAGACCTTCGTGGCTTCGATTGTGGTCGTCGCCCCGCTCAGATCGGGTTGCAGGCCGTAGGTAAACGACGTGGTGGTCAGCAGATTGCTGGCGATAACGGTACCGGTCAGCACTGCGCTAGTGGTGCGCACGCCGACCGCGCTCGCGGTGGTGACTGTCGGCAGTGCTACTGAGTTGGTCGCGTCGAGAGCGAGTTTTACGAGTGCCGGAAACGCCGACGGCACAAAGCCGGTCATCGATGGTCGGCTCGACGGCGAGCACGGGCCCGATGCAGCGGAATTGATGCCGATGAGGACGATCTCGTTGCCCACTTGGGTGATCACTGGTCCGCCTGAGTCGCCTGAGCAAATGCCGGTTGTCGCGGTCTGGCTCGCGGTGAACGACCCCGGCCACGGGGTGAACGGTGTAAGAGGTTGGTTGATCTGATTCGGCGTCGGCGACGACGGTCCGCTTGGTGACGTGCGACCGTAACCGAGGAAAGTGACGAGGCGTCCGTCGCGCGACCATGCGCTCACTTCGTCGACCGTCGCGAGTCGTGTGATGGTGCCGCCAGAGAGCTCCGACGAGAGCACGATGAACGCGATGTCGTCGGGTTGGGAGAAGTCGCTGAACTTGCGAAATCCGTCGACGACGATGATCTGACTCTGTGTCACGGTCTGCGGCGACTGTTGCGTGCTCACTCCGGGTGCGAACACCGAGATGGGGCTCGTCGTCACGGTGCCCGACGAGTTGACGACACAATGGCCAGCTGTCACAACGATGCGACTCGTCCAGAGGGCACCGCTGCACGAACTGCTGCCGTTCAGGATTCGCACCACCGCGTTGTTGCCGAGAGCTGAGGTGCCACCGACAACGGCGTTCGTCGGCGCAGATGTCACGAGGCTTGCGCAGACAGCGACAACCGAGACGATTGCCGTTCGAATCACAGCGCGACACTTGCTCGGCACGACGCCAAGGCTATGAGAACGTCGAACTTGCGTCGTTAGGCTCGCCGTATGACGTTCAATAAACCCGCCCCCGATCTCGCCAAAATCCATGCCGCATGGGAGAAATGGGAGAAAGGCGAGGAGCAACCAGGTCGAACGCTCGCATCTCTGAAGACCGCCGGGCTTGATGAAGTGATCAAACAGCTGGTTGCAAGCGGTTGGAAGCC
>JBDKEO010000176.1:0-12254 GCA_039795205.1 Actinomycetota bacterium | reverse complement strand
TGAGCAACTGAGACGCCGCAGGGGTTGGCATGCTTCACCACCACTGCAGCTGGTTCCGTGAATCGGTGCACCAGTGCCCATGCTGCGTCCGCGTCGTTCACGTTGAGATACGACATCTCCTTGCCGCCCAACTGCTCTGCACTACTCCACCAACTTCGCTCCCCGGCGATGCGATATTGCGCGGCCTTCTGGTGCGGGTTTTCGCCGTATCGCAGATTGCTCTCGTGTTCGAGAGCCAAGGTGATGCGTCGCGGCATCTCATCAGCTCGAATCGACAACCAGTTCGCGATTTGGCTGTCGTAGTCAGCGGTCAGTGCAAACGCCTCGGCTGCGAAGCGTGACCGCGTTGCATCGCTCACGGCGCCCATCGACTGAAGTTCGGCGAGCACCTCTTCGTATTGGGCGGAGTCGGTCACCACCGTGACTCGTGACGAGTTCTTTGCTGCTGCACGAATGAGCGTAGGCCCGCCGACGTCTATCAACTCCGTGCTCGGGTGTGAGCCGAACGGATACAGCCCGACCACCACCATGTCGATCGGGCGGATGTCATGACGTGCGAGGTCGTCTCTGTGCTCCACGAGAGCAAGGTCAGCAAGGATGCCGCCGTGCACGGCGGGGTGCAGCGTCACCACACGGTGTCCCAAGATTGCGGGATACCCGGTCAGTGCAGCGACGTCCACCACCGATAGCCCTTCATCCACGAGCACCTTCGCCGTGCCGCCGCTTGCCAGAAGTTCCCAGCCCAGCGACTGAAGCGAACGGGCAAAATCGACGATTGCCGTCTTGTCGTGGACGCTCAGCAATGCCCGGGGCACGATGCAAAGTCTGACACAGCAGAGTTGAGCGAATCAGGCGACGCTGATGAATCTGCGTGTCAGATAGCGACGCCGAGCACGTGCGTCAGGTGACGAGACGTCGCGTAATCGTTCGAACACTGAGCGCACACGAGACAGCGGCAAAGATGACAAGCGCCAAAACGTTCCACCACGACGAAACCGACAATCGGTCGAAGCATGCGTCGCGCACTAGCTCGATGCAGTGGTACACGGGGTTCAAGTGACTGATTGTCTGTGCCCAGTCGGGCAGCCCGCTGATCGGAAAGTACGTTCCCGAGACGAACAGCAGTGGTGTAATGAGCGCCGACTGGAAGTACGAGAACGAGTCGATTACCTTCACGATTCCTGAGATCCACTGACCGAGAAACGCAAAGCCGAGCGCAGTCAAGAAGCACACGAACGGAACGGCCGCCATCGTCCACTCGGGGTCGAGACCGAACGGAATCGTCACGACGATCGGCACCGAGCCGTACACCGCCGTGCGCGCCGCGATCCACAGTGCCTCTCCGACCATGATCTCCGCCGGAGTCGTGGGGGTCGCGAGGATTCCGTCATAGACCTTCTGGAACGTTCGCGCGATGAACGTGTTGTACATGCCGGGGAATACCGAGCTGAAAATGACCGCGGTGGCAACCGCACCTGTGCCGACGAAGATCACGTACTTGACGCCGTCGATTTCGTCGAGAAATGCTCCGACCCCAAGGCCGATTCCAAAGAGAAAGATGAGCGGCTCCAAAATGGCGCTGAACGTTGTGCCGCGCCAATACCGCCTGAACAAGATGAGTTCACGCACCCAGATGGCGGGAATTGATCGCGGGTCGAACCTAGGCATCGAGCGACTCCCCCGTCAGCAATACGAATACATCCTCAAGGTTTGTCGCTCGACGCGAGTGACGCCCCCACGACTCGAGCGTTGCGACAGGAGTGTTCTCCACTCCGAGCACCGACACGCTGAGACCGGCACGACGAGTACGCAACCCGATGGACGCCGCTTTTGACGCGATTTCATCGAGCGTCTCGGGAGAACCCACGTATTCGACCGCTTCGCTGCCCGCATGCACACGTCGGAGGTCGTTCGGCGTCCCGCGGGCGATGATGCGGCCGTGGTTCATGATGGCGATGTCATCGGCGAGTCGTTCTGCTTCTTCGATGTAGTGCGTGCTCATCACGATGGTCACGCCGCTCCGGCGCATCTTGTCGACGACCAGCCACAAGTCGCTTCGTACTTGCGGGTCGAGTCCAACCGTGGGTTCATCAAGCAACACCACCTTCGGAGAGTTAACGAAGGCGCGTCCAAGAAGCAATCGCCGGCGCATCCCACCCGACAGGTTCGTGACTCGTTCGTCTGCCCGATCGATGAGCTGCGCAGTCTCGAGCGCGGCGGCAATCGCCGACTTCCGCTCGGCGCGCGGAACCCTGCATAGTGCGGCCCACAGAGACAGGTTCTCGCGAGCAGTCTGCTGGTCGTCCATGTTGTCTTGCTGCGGGCAGACACCGAGCACTCGCCGTGCAGCGCGAGTATCCGTCACCACGTCATGGTCCAGCACGTTGATGTTCCCTGACGTCGCTCGGGTCTGCCCCGTGATCATGCGCATGAGCGTGGTCTTGCCAGCACCGTTTGGGCCGAGCAAACCGAGGCACGTACCAGGTGACACTTCGAGCGATAAGTCGTCAACTGCGACAAATTCACCGAATCGTTTGGTGACTCCGCGTATCGAGAGCGCGGGTCGTTGAAGCACCAATTCAGACTAGTTTCGGAGTCATGAAAATTGGCGTGCAACTCCACCCGCAAGCAACGACTCTGAAGGAGATGCGCAGCGCATGGCGCGCCGTCGACTCACTGGGTGTCGACAGTCTCTGGACGTGGGACCACTTCTACCCGCTCTACGGAAATCCTGATGCACAACACTTTGAGTGCTACACCTTGCTCGCTGCGATGGCTGCCGACACCAAGCACGTGACCATCGGAGCACTCGTCACCTGCTACACCTACCGAAATCCGCATCTGCTCGCCGACATGGCACGAACAATCGACCACATCAGCGACGGTCGATTCGTGCTCGGTCTCGGCTCTGGTTGGTTCGAGCGCGACTATAAGGAATACGACTACGAGTTCGGCACTGCACCCGGGCGCCTGAAGATCCTCGAAAAGGGTCTGCCAATCATCAAAGAACGCATCAGCAAGCTGAATCCTGGCCCAGTCAACGGCAAGATTCCGCTCATGATTGGCGGCAGCGGCGAGAAAGTCACGCTGCGTCTGGTGGCTCAGTACGCCGACCAGCTCAACACGTTCGGACCACCGGATAACTTCAAGAAGAAGAACGACATTCTGAACGAGTGGTGCCAGAAAGTCGGCCGCAACCCGAAAGATATCGAGCGCACCGTCGCCGTTCGACCCGAAGAACTCGACAAGGTCGACGAATACGCTGCCGCCGGCGCGGACCACATGATCGTGATGCTCGGTCACCCCTACGACCTTTCGGGGGTCGAGAAGTTCGTCGCGAAACACCGCTGACCAACGGCCTCTCACGAGCCTCCGCTTCGTCACTGCAAGTGCGGGCAACCTCACTGCGACCACCTAGAGCGAGACCAACGTGACTAAGCCGCTACAACGTTCAGCGTTCGCTCGTCTGCAAGTCGCAAATCTCGCGTCTGGCGTTGCTAACGGCGTGGTGATGATCACCATTCCATGGCTGGTGCTGGAACGTACTGACTCTCCCGCTCGTGCCGGTCTGCTCGCCGCACTCGTCAGCATTCCGGGAATCTTCGTGTCCCCGGTGGTCGGTGGTCTCATTGATCGAATCGGGCGGCGTGCAGTCTCGGCACTCTCTGACTTCTTTTCCTGCCTCTCCGTGTTGCTGTTCGTCATCGGAGAACTGGTCGGACAATTGGGCTTTGCGTTCATCGCCGCATTCGCCGTGCTCGGTGCAGTCTTTGACCCCGCCGGTTACACCGCTCGAAAGGCGCTGATTCCGAATGCAGCGGAGTCGTCGGGCATCCCCGTCGACAGAGCAAACGGCCGACACGAAGGTTTCTTTGCGGCCGGTTGGATGGTGGGTCCTGCGCTCGGTGCGTGGTTCATCGAATTCGGCGGCCCAACGATGGCATTCGCGGCGACGAGCGGACTGTTCTTGCTTGCCGCATTTGCCGTCCGGTCGATGCGCGTACGCGAACAGCTCGGTGCCCACCACGAGAGCGACCAGCGATTCATCGACGGTCTGCGTGACGGTTGGCGCGTGTTGCGCAGTGATCGACCACTCTTTACCTTCACCATCGGTCTGACTGCAATGAGCGGCCTGTACATGCCCATCGACACGGTCATCTATCCGACGCACTTCGAGTCAATCGACAACGCCACGGGTCTTGGTGCCGTGCTGTCGGCGATTGCGCTCGGCGTCGTTATCGGTGCCTTCGCCTACGGAAGACTCGCTGAACGCGTCCCAAGCGCCCTCCTCTTGCGGGTCATCGTCATTACTTCGACTGCCGCGCTATTGCCGATGGGATTCTTGCCGAGCACGCCGATCTTCGTCACGTTTGCATTCCTCACCGGTCTGGCATGGGGCCCGTTCAACCCGCTGTGGAACAGCGTGGTGCAGCGACGCATCGAGCCGACTTCGCAAGGGCGCATCTACGGCCTACAGATGTCGCTGCTCTATGCGGCGCCGCCACTCGGTCAACTCGTCATCGGCTGGAGTATCGAGGCATTCGGCCTGCGCGGCACGTTCAGTGTGGTGCTCGGCATCTTTGCGCTCTGCGCGGTGTTGATTGCGACGCGACGTTCGCTGCAATCGCTCTAGGCGACTGAGCCAGCTCGCCTGCGTGCGGTTGCTAGGCGGCGGCCCAGCAGGCGTGCGTGCCGCTCGAGATCCGCTCGGGCAACGTGATTCGTGCCACCGGCCCGCTCGTGAACGCCTTGGCGTCATAAATCACGCAGTGCGACTCGTCGTTCGGGACATCTGAGATGAACGTGACGAGCCATGCATCGTCCTCGTCGACTGCCCCAGGTTTTCGCGCGACGACCGTCTCGCTGCCGAAGACACCGTCACCGAACATGAGAGTCTCTTCCCTGCCTGACTGCACGTCGTGCTTGATGAGCCCGTCGAACGTGAACATCCCTTTCGTCGGCACCACGGAGTAGACGTATCTATACGGCATACCGGCATGGAGCTGGTCGATCATCCCGAACTCGGTGATCGTGTCGCTCAAATACCCCTCGTTGACTGCGCCGGTCTTTAGGTTCAAGCGCCAGCGGTATGGGCGCGATTTCATCGAGTGCAGGTCAAGAAACCGGAACATCTTGGCGTCAATGGTCGCATCACTCGCCACGCGCGGCGACGGCTCGTCCTCGAAATAGCCGTCGACGACGATCTCGTCGCCTTCCTCCCACGCGTTGATCCAGTGCAAAACGAACGTCGAACGGCACTCGAACCACTTGATCTCGTGCGGAGCTCCGAAGCGTGGGATCACGCCGATGCGCATCGGCATGTCGCGGTGGTAGCGAGTGGCGTAGATGCCGCGTTCGATGAGATCCGCATCCCAGAAGAGCGGGCAGTCATTCAGTATCGAATAATTCGCAGTGAACGTCATGTCGTGCGGCAGACGAGCCCCCGGTAAGTCGATCGGCACGTAGTGCACCAGCTCTCGCTGCGCCGAGACCACCCCGTAATGCAGGTACGGGGCCGTGGTCTGATAGTTAAAGAAGAGCAGTTCACCAGTTCGCTGGTCCACCTTCGTGTGCGCCGACACCCCGGCAGACGGAAATTTGCCACCCCACGTCTCTTTGCCGAGATCGGAGAGCGTGCCGGGATCGAGTCGGTAGAGGTCCCCGCACTGATAGAAGCTCGACAGCGCCACCCCTGCATGCACGACGATGTCGGTACTCGACGAATCTTTCATTCGGCCGCGGGCACACTTGCCGTCGCGCAACGATCGGCTCGGAGGCTCAGCGAGACCAGCCCACAGCGCATGCCCCGACTCAATCTCCGCCTTCAGCCCCTCGGTCTGCACGAAACGATTGCGGTACTCCACTTCACCGTCGCAGAACGACATCATGTGAATCATTCCGTCTCCGTCGAACGGGTGGTAGCGACCGATGGAGTCGAACAGCGGATTCTCCGTGTTACGGAGGTAGACGCCGTTCAACTCTCGCGGAATGCTGCCTTCGACTCGCATGTCGCGCGTTGTGTGCTCGGTGGTCTGCGGTCGCCACGCCCCAGTGCGATACGGGTGCGAGTCACCCTTCGGAAGGTTCGACGCGTACGAGCGGTGCGTCGTCACGAAACGAGCGTAAACCCGCCGTCAACCACGATGATCTGGCCCGTCATGTGAGGGTTGCGCACGATGCCGAGTACGGCCTCGGAACAGTCGCTGGCATACGCCGAACGCTTGAGTGGCGCAGCTTTCGAGACGAAGTCGTGCATCGCGCCCCAGTCCTGCGTCCACGGCGTCTGCACGAGGCCAGGTGCGACTGCGTTGAAGCGAATCGGTCCGTACGACTTGGCGAGCAGCACGGTCATGTGGTTGAGCGCAGCTTTCGTCATTGCGTAGGCCATCGAACTCCCGACGGGGCGTACGCCGGCAATCGACGTGATGTTCACCACGTTGCCGTCGTCACTCTTGCGCAAGTGCGGAATCGCCACCTTCGTGAGCCACCATGTGCCGTAGACGTTCACCTTGAACGTCTTGTCGAAAATGTCATCGGTCAGCCCGTCCAGGTCCGCGTGTGGCACGAGGGTCGTCCAGCCGGCGTTGTTGACAAGAATGTCGAGTCGCCCGAAGGTCTTCAAGGTCTCATCAATTAACCGTTGGCATTGGGACTTGTCGCTGATGTCAGCTTGCACGTACGTGCCCTTCGTCGCCAGGGCTGCAGCGACCTTCTTGCCCGCCTCCACGGAAGAAGCCGAGTTCACTACGACATGTGCACCAAGTTCGGCGAGCCGCATGGCGGTCGATTCGCCGATGCCGCTCGATGATCCAGTGACGATTGCAACTTTGCCTGAGAGTTCGCTCACGCGAGAGACACTAGGCGCGGCGGCGCAACTTGCCGAAGACGAAGCGCAGCACAAGCAGCGCCACTGCTGCGACGACCACCCACTGCAGGGTCGCCACGTAAGGTTCGACGCGCTCCCACTGATTGCCGAGTATCGCCCCAGCACCTATCAGTGCGGTGTTCCACACCAGGCTGCCGAGCGCCGTATAAAGAAGGAATGGCGCCATCGACATGCGGCGAAAGCCGGCCGGGATCGACACGATCGAGCGAATGAGCGGTACACACCGCCCGAGCAACACCGCAGCGACGGCGTGGCGGTCGAACCACTGTTCAGCACGCACCAAGTCAGCCGGCTTGACACCAAACCACCGCCCGAATCGGGCGACGAAAGCTGCGAGTCTCTCAGGGCCGATCACCGCCGCGATGCCGTAGAGCACGAGAGCACCGACGACCGCACCAACCGTCGCAGCAAAAATCATCACGACCACCGATCCGTCGCCGCGTTGGGCGACGAAACCGGCGAAGGGCAGCACGATCTCCGACGGAATCGGCGGGAAGACATTCTCCAGGATCACTAGGAGAGCGACGCCCACGGCGCCGAGGCGCTCGATGACGTCTTGCACCCACGAAGCCAAGTCGCCGAGCACGGCAACTAACAATAGTTGCGCAGCGATTCTTAGCTGGTGCAGCGACTTCGTGCCTGCGACACGAGTTCGCTAGCTACGCGACAGTTCTTTGCGGTTCTTGAACTTGGCGGAGCGGTAGTCCTTGTTCATGAGCGCGATGACGTCGAGAGAGATTTCTTTCGGGCACGCCGCGGAGCATTCACCGTGGTTGGTGCACGAGCCGAAGTGCTCGTCCATCGTGTCGACCATCGCTTCGGCGCGCTTGTAGCGCTCGGCTTGGCCTTGCGGCAGCAAGTTGAGGTGCGAGATTTTGGCGCCAACGAAGAGGTTGGCTGCGCCGTTCGGGCATGCTGCGACGCATGCGCCACAGCCGATGCATGCGGCTGCATCCATCGCGGCATCGGCGACGGGCTTGGGCACGGGGATCAAGTTGGCGTCGGGGGCACCTCCCGTCGGTGCGGTGATAAACCCGCCGGCTTCGACGATTCGATCGAACGATGAACGGTCGACCATGAGGTCTTTGATGATCGGGAACGCACTCGCACGCCACGGTTCAATCACAATCGTGTCGTTGCTCTTGAAGGAACGCATGTGCAATTGGCACGTGGTGGTTGCACGCTGCGGGCCGTGGGCTTGACCATTGATCATCAACGAGCAGGTGCCGCAGATTCCTTCGCGGCAGTCATGATCGAAGACAACGGCTTCCTTACCGTCGGCGATCAGACGCTCGTTCAAAACGTCGAGCATTTCGAGAAACGACGCCTCGTCAGTGATCGAGTCGATGACGTGAGTTTCGAACCGACCTGCATCTTGCGGCCCGGCTTGACGCCAGACCTTCAACGTGAGATTCGTCAACTTGCGGGTCACTTGTAGCTCCTCGTCGCGAGTTGGATGGTCTCGAATTCAAGGTGCTCGGTGTGCAACTGCGACTTCGACGCATCCCCGGTCCACTCCCATGCAGAGACGTGGCAGAAATTCGCATCGTCACGCTGCGCTTCGCCTTCTTCGGTCTGGTACTCGACACGGAAGTGCCCGCCGCAACTCTCTTCGCGCGTGAGCGCGTCTTTGCACATCAGCATGCCGAGCTGGAAGAAGTCGTCGACGCGTCCAGCCTTCTCCAGCGTCTGGTTGACGCCTTCGTCGGTGCCTGTGACACGCAGGTCTTTCTTGAACTCTTCGTAGAGCGCCGGGATTTCTCCAATCGCCTTCTCCAACCCGTTGCGGTCGCGTTCCATGCCGCAGTAGTCCCAGATGATCTTGCCGAGTTCACGGTGGAACCAGTCGGGCGAGCGGGTTCCCTTCACGTCGACGTAGCGGCGGTATCGGTCGCGAGTTTCGGCTTCGATGCGCTTGAACTCGGGGTGGTCAGTGCCAGGAATCGTCTTGTTCAAGAGCGGTGCGAGACCGTTGCTGATCGTGTACGGCAACACGAAGTAACCGTCAGCGAGCCCCTGCATCAGTGCGCTTGCGCCAAGTCGGTTTGCGCCGTGGTCAGAAAAGTTCGCCTCGCCTGCTGCATACAGACCCGGGATTGTCGTCTGCAGTTCGTAATCGACCCACAAGCCACCCATCGTGTAGTGCGTTGCCGGATAAATGCGCATCGGCACTTCGTAGGGGTTCTCTCCTGCGATGCGCTCGTACATCTCGAACAAGTTGCCGTAACGCTCTTCCACCACATTGCGACCCAGGCGATTGATGGCGGCAGAGAAATCGAGGTAGACGCCGTTCTTCAGCGGACCGACGCCCTGACCCTTGTCAACGAGACGCTTCGCAGCGCGCGACGAGATGTCACGTGGGGCCAAGTTTCCGTATGACGGGTACAGCCGCTCGAGGTAGTAGTCGCGATCTTCTTCCGGAATCTGGTGGGCAGGGCGCTTTTCGTCAGGATTCTTCGGCACCCACACACGACCGTCATTGCGCAGCGATTCGCTCATCAGGGTGAGCTTGGACTGCGTCTCGTCGGCTTGCGGAATGCACGTCGGGTGAATCTGCGTGTAACACGGGTTTGCGAAGTATGCGCCGCGGCGGTGCGCGCGCCAAGCAGCCGTGACGTTGCAGTTCATCGCGTTGGTGGAGAGGAAATAGACGTTTCCGTAGCCGCCAGTCGCGAGCACCACTGCGTGGGCTGCGTGGCTGGTCACTTCGCCCGTCAGCAGGTCGCGCACCACGATGCCGGCGGCTCGGCCGTCGATGACCACGACGTCGACCAACTCGCAACGATTGAAGAGTCGCACGCCGCCGAGACCGATCTGTCGCGCAAGCTGCTGATATGCACCGAGGAGCAATTGCTGTCCGGTCTGGCCGCGGGCGTAAAACGTGCGGCTCACCTGTGCACCGCCGAATGAACGATTGTCGAGCAGTCCGCCATACTCGCGGGCGAACGGCACACCTTGGGCAACCATCTGGTCGATGATGTTCACCGATACTTGGGCGAGCCGGTGCACGTTCGCTTCGCGCGAACGGAAGTCTCCACCCTTGATGGTGTCGGTGAAGAGGCGGTGCACGCTGTCGCCGTCGCCTCGGTAGTTCTTGGCGGCGTTGATCCCACCCTGGGCGGCGATCGAGTGGGCGCGACGCGGAGAGTCATGGAAGGTGAAAGCGTCGACTTGGTAGCCGAGCTCGGCCAATGTGGCAGCGGCAGAGGCTCCCGCCAAGCCAGTTCCGACGACGATGATCTTGAACTTGCGCTTGTTGTTGGGGTTTACCAACTTGGCGTTTGCCTTGAAGTTGTCCCACTTGTCGGCGAGAGGCCCAGACGGAATCTTCGAGGCGAGTTTCGTCGCGGTTGGGCGGTCTTGCAGCATCGTCATGATTGTTCTCCGATCACACTTTCACGATGCCGACGAGCACCGCGACGGGGAATGAAACGTTTCCGATCACGACAACCGCAGCAAAGCCGCGCGCAAAAGCCACCCGCCACGCGTTGAAGCGCGGGTTGTTCCAGCCCAACGACTGGAAGATGCTCCAGGCGCCGTGCGAAAGATGCAGTCCGAGCAGCAGATTGGCGACGATGTAGAAGATCGCCACGGGCCAGCGCTCGAAGCTGCGCACCACGTTGGCGTACACCTCTTCGCGTACGAACACACCGTCAGTACCGATTGTGTTGACCACACCAAAGGTGAGATCGAGCAGGTGCCACACGACGAAGAGCAGCACCACGATGCCGGACAGACGCATCGAACGGCTGGCGAGTGACGCCTCTTGGTAGTCGCGCGCACTCTGGTAGCGCACCGGTCGGGCCTTGCGATTGAGAACGGTCAACGACCAGGCCGCATGCAAGTGCAGAGCGAGCATGCCGATTAAGCCGAGTCGCAGTATCCAAAGCACCGACTCTTTTGGTGCGAGCGGATAGAGCAACTTCTTCAAGAACGCTGCATACTCGTCGAGCTCGGCGGCACCGAAGTACATCTTCAGGTTTCCGATCATGTGGAAGAGCACGAAACCCATGAGTGCAATCCCAGAGATGGCCATGGCGTACTTCTTGCCCACCGCGGTGCCGTAGAGATCGATCAAGAACGGTCGGCGGCGTCGAGGTGACACGGCGGTGCCCGAAACAGGTGGCCGTGTTGGAGCAGAAGTATTCATATTGAGATTGTGACCGCGTCCGACGCTAGTTCTGTCGTCGGTCATCCCCGAACCCTGAACCGACACGGCGGAGTGATGCCCGTCTCACCCGAGAAATGGGCGATTCCCCGCCACTGCCCCACATTCTCTACACTCTTTCGGACCCATAAATCGGGGTGTTGCCCTCGGCAAACCCCCAATCAGCAAGGACAATCATCTCGTGAACGCGCTCATGGCATCAGAAGGCGGCTGGCAGGACTTCACCCTGAAGGGTGGCGAGTGGCTCGTGCTGTGGCTCTCGGGGGCGGCCTCGCTGCTCGCGATCGCAGTCGGGTTCTTCCTCGCCAGATCGGTGATGGCCCAAGACGAAGGTACGGCCAAGATGAAGGAGATCGCCTCCGCGATCCAGGTCGGCGCGCTCGCGTACCTGAAGCGGCAGTTCCGCACGATCGGCTTCATTCTCGTACCCGTAGCAATCATCGTGTTTGTCACCTCGGTCGCGATCGAGAAGCCATCTGGCGAGGAAGCGCTCAGCTTCGTGAGTTCGGGCGTATGGCGAACTCTCGCGTTCCTTCTTGGTTGCGTCGCCTCGGGTCTCACTGGCTACATCGGCATGACATTGGCAACGCGCGGAAACATTCGTACGGCTGCGGCCGCGCGACGCGGCTCGATGCGTGAAGCACTCGAAGTCGCCTTCCGCACCGGTGGCGTGGCCGGAATGTTCACCGTCGGTCTCGGTCTGCTTGGCGCCACGGTCATCATTGCCATTTTCCAGAACACCTCGTCGGCGATGCTTGTCGGTTTCGGCTTCGGCGGCTCGCTGATTGCGCTCTTCTTGCGCGTTGGCGGCGGAATCTTCACGAAGGCTGCCGACGTCGGCGCCGACCTCGTCGGAAAAGTGGAAGCAGGGATTCCTGAAGACGACCCGCGCAACCCCGCCGTGATTGCTGACAACGTCGGTGACAACGTGGGCGACTGTGCCGGTATGGCTGCCGACCTCTTCGAAAGCTACGAAGTCACACTCGTCGCGTCGATCATCCTCGGCGTGGCCGCGTTCAACTCCGTCGGCCTCAACCCCGCGCTCGGGCTGGTGTTCCCGCTTGCGGCTCGTGCCATCGGTGTCGTCGCATCAATTGCCGGAGTCTTCGCCGTTCGTGCCAAGGACGGTGAGATGAATGCCCTCAAGCCGATCAACCGCGGCTTCCTCACAGCTGGTGTCATCACCGTGATCGGCACGCT
>JBDKEO010000108.1:0-10335 GCA_039795205.1 Actinomycetota bacterium | reverse complement strand
TCAACAAGCCCAGTGCCAGCGAGGTAGTCATGTCGAAAATCAAGGTGCAGAACCCGATCGTTGAGCTCGATGGCGATGAGATGACCCGCATCATGTGGCAGTTCATCAAGGACCGACTGATTCGTCCATACCTCGACATCGAACTCGAGTACTACGACCTCGGCATCGAGCACCGTGACGCGACGAGCGATCAAGTGACGATCGACGCGGCGAACGCCATCCTCAAGCATGGAGTGGGTGTGAAGTGCGCCACCATCACGCCGGATGAGGCACGCGTGAAGGAGTTCAATCTCAAGCAGATGTGGAAGTCGCCGAATGGCACCATTCGCAACATTCTCGACGGAGTGGTATTTCGCGAGCCGATCATCTGCCGCAACGTGCCCAAGCTCGTTCCGCACTGGACGAAGCCGATCGTGATCGGCCGTCACGCGCACGGCGATCAATACCGCGCAACGGACTTCAAGGTGCCGGGCGAGGGAACCGTCACGATGACCTACGTGCCGAAGGACGGCAGCAAGCCAGTAGAGATGAAGATCGCCGACTTCAAGGGTTCGGGTGTGGTGATGGGCATGTACAACTTCGACGAGTCCATCCGGAACTTCGCCCGTGCCACCATGAACTACTCCTTGCAGCGCAACTATCCGCTGTTCCTCAGCACGAAGAACACGATCCTCAAGGCATACGACGGCCGGTTCAAGGACCTGTTCGAAGAGGTGTTCAATGCCGAGTTCAAGACCCAGTTCGATGCCGCCGGCCTCACCTACGAGCACCGCCTGATCGACGACATGGTTGCCTGCATGCTCCGTTGGGAAGGTGGCTACGTATGGGCGTGCAAGAACTACGACGGTGACGTGCAGTCCGACACCGTGGCTCAGGGCTACGGCTCACTCGGCCTCATGACCTCGGTGTTGCTCACCCCGGATGGAAGGGTGATGGAGTCAGAGGCCGCGCACGGCACGGTCACCCGTCACTACCGCGATCATCAGGCCGGCAAGAAGACCTCCACCAATCCGATCGCCTCGATCTTCGCGTGGACGCGTGGCCTCGAACACCGCGGCAAGTTGGATGGCACCCCAGAGGTCATCGAATTCGCTCGCAAGGTCGAGAGCGTGTGCGTAGAAGCCGTCGAAGGTGGCGAGATGACGAAGGACTTGTCGCTCCTCATCGGTGGTGAGGCCGCACCGTGGCAGACGACCGAGGAGTTCCTCGCGACGCTCGACCGTCGCCTGCAGGAGAAGATGTCGCGCTGAGTTCAGTGGAGGTAAGGCCACTTCGGCCCGATGACGACCTGGAGCACGCGGGAGAGCTCGTCGTGCGCGCCTATCTGGGGATTCCGCGCTATCCCTCGGATCCGGAGTATCACGAGGTGATCGCGGACGTTCGCGGGCGGATGCACGAGACCACCGTGATCGGCGCGTTCGACGACGATCGGCTGGTCGGTTGTCTCACGTTCGTCGTCGGCCATGAAGGCCCGCACGCTGAGCACGGCGACGAAGACGCCACGTCGTTCCGGTATTTCGGTGTTGAACCAGGCGAGATGGCTCGTGGCGTCGGCCGGGCGATGGTGCAGTGGGCGATCGACGAATCACGAAGGTTGGGCAAGAAGCGCATTTCCATCCACACGATTCCCGTGATGCATTCGGCAATGCGCATGTACGAAAGCCTCGGGTTCGTGCGACGTCCTGATCGCGATCAGGTGTGGGAGCCAGTCGTCGGCTGGGCCTACGTGAAGACACTGTGACGATGGCAGAGTGGTGAGATGCGTGCAGTAGTACTCACCGAATTTGGCGGACCGGAAGTGTTGAAGATTTCCGAAGTTCTCGCCCCGACACCAGGCCCCGACGAGGTGTTGGTGAACGTCGCTGCAACCGCACTCAACAGGGCAGATGTTCTGCAACGCAAGGGCTTCTATCCGAACCCGTTTCCCACCGAGCACGACATTCCGGGTATGGAGTTCTCAGGAGTGATCGCGGCTGTGGGCCAGCGTGTGAAGTCGTGGCGTGTTGATGACGAAGTCATGGGAATCGTCTCGGGCGGCGCGTACGCCGAGCAGTTGGTGATTCACGAACGACAGGCGATGCGGGTGCCGCGGGGAGTGTCGCTCGTCGACGCCGCGGGTATTCCGGAAGTGTTCATCACGGCATGGGACGGCCTCGTGTTGCAAGGAGGTCTCACATCGGGCAGATGGGCGCTCGTACATGCGGTGGCTAGCGGTGTAGGCACAGCGGCAATCCAAGTTTGCCATTCGATCGGTGCGCGAATCATCGGCACATGTTCTTCGGCAAAGGTCGAGCAGGTTCGTGCGATCGGAGCAGACGTGGTCGTCGACTACTCGAAGGACGACTTCGTAGAACGCGTGCGCGAGGCGACGGGCGGCCGTGGGGTCGACGTGGTGCTCGATCCGGTGGGCGGCGACTATCTCGATCGCAACGTGGCGTCGCTTGCGGTCAAGGGGCGGATCGTGCAGATCGGCGTCATGGCTGGTGCGGGTTCGTTCAACGTGGGCGCGCTCTTGCCGAAGCGCGCCTCGCTCATCGGCACGGTGTTGCGTGCACGCCCATTGGAAGAGAAGATCGCGGTCTCTCAGCGGTTCGCGGCCGAGATGTTGCCGCTGTTCGATTCAGGGGCGATGAAGCCGGTGATCGACAAACGGTTCACGCTCGAGCAGATTGCCGAGGCGCATGCCTACTTGGAGTCAAACGCCAACGTTGGCAAGGTGGTGATCAGCCTTCGCTGATCAATCAGCGCTTGGCGAACGGCACGTAGTTGCGCTCGTCTGGACCCGTGTACCACTGGCGCGGACGGCTGATCTTCTGGTCCTTGTCGTTCAATAGTTCGCTCATGTGCGCTAGCCAACCCACGGTGCGGGGGATGGCGAAGAGCACGGTGAACATCTCCACGGGGAACCCGAGGGCCTGATAGATCAGGCCCGAGTAGAAGTCGACGTTCGGATACAACTTGCGCGAGACGAAGTAGTCGTCCTTGAGAGCGGTCTCTTCCAGTTTGAGCGCGATGTCGAGGAGCGGGTTCTTGCCCGTCACCTTGAACACTTCGTAGGCAGTGTCTTTGATGATCGTCGCACGCGGGTCGAAGTTCTTGTACACGCGGTGACCAAATCCCATCAGGCGACCTTCGCCGCGCTTGACGCTTTCGATGAATGCGGGGACATTCTCCAACGTGCCGATTTCCTGGAGCATGCGTACGACTGCTTCGTTGGCTCCGCCGTGCAGCGGTCCGTACAAGGCGGCGGCAGCTGCAGCAGTTGCAGAGAACGGATCAGAGTTGGCACTCGACACCACACGCATTGCGGTGGTGCCGCAGTTCTGCTCATGGTCTGCGTGAAGGATGAACAGGATGTCCATCGCGCGGGCAAGCACCGGATCAACCGAGTAGTCCTCGCCAATGCGGTACATCATGTTGAGGAAATTCTCTGCGTAGGGCAATCCATTGTTCGGCAAGACGAACGGCAGACCCTTGCTGAATCGGTACGTCATCGCAGCAATCGTCGGCACCTTGGCGACAAGACGGAGGATCTGCTTGTCCAAAGAATCCCTGTCGTGAATGTCTTTCGCATCTTCGTAGAACGTGCCGAGGGCGGCAACGGCCGAGATGAACATGCCCATCGGGTGCGCGTCGTAGTGGAAGCCGTCCACGAATCGCTTGCGCATGTTCTCGTGGATCATCGTGTGGTGCGTGACGTCGAATTTCCACTGCTCGAACTGGGCGGTGGTGGGCAACTCGCCGTTCAGGAGTAGGTAAGCCACTTCGAGGAAGGTCGACTTCTCTGCCAGCTGTTCGATGGGATATCCGCGGTAGCGCAAGATGCCCGCATCACCATCGAGGTAGGTGATCGACGACGCACAGGCTGCGGTGGACAGAAATGCCGGGTCGTACATCCGCAGACTCGGGTCGAGGTCACGCAAAGCGGACGATGAAAAGACGTCTCCGACGATCGGAACGGTTACCGATTTGCCGGTTCGGTCATCGGTGATGGTGATGGTTTCAGCCACCCTGATTCCCTTCTATGTAGGGAAGCTTCCTCTTCCCGCAGCAAGTGTAGGGTCTCGCGCTTGCCGCGCCCCGTGTCGACGATGCGATCAGAGCGGAGTGTTGTCGTGTTTTCGTGGGGCTAGTCGTTCGCGCTTGTCACGAAGCATGGCGAAGGCCGATGCCACTTGGGTGCGGGTCTCGCTTGGCTCGATGACGGCGTCGACATAGCCCCGTTCTGCCGCGACGAAGGGGTTGAGGAGGCGCTCTGTGTAATCGGCCTCAAATGCCGCCTTCTCTTCGTCCGATGCCTTGCGCTGGAGGATTGCCGAGGCTTGGCCGGCACCCATCACTGCGATTTCGGCGGTGGGCCAGGCCATGCACACGTCGTTACCCATCGTCTTCGAGTCCATCACGATGTACGCACCGCCGTAGCTCTTGCGCAGGATCACGCACACTCGGGGCACCGTGGCGCGGGCGTAGGCGAACACGAGCTGTCCGCCGTGGCGGATCATGCCGCGCCACTCCAAGTCTTTGCCGGGATAGAAGCCGGGAGTATCGACGAGCGTGAGGAGCGGAATGTTGAATGCGTCGCAGAACGCGACGAAGCGCGCGGCCTTCTGTGACGCCGGAATGTCGAGCGTGCCAGCAAGCACCATCGGCTGGTTGGCAACCACTCCCACCGGTTCACCGCCGATCGTGACGAACCCCGTGATCACGTTTGCTGCCCATCGCTCACGAATCTCGAGGAAGTCCTCATCGTCGGCGATCGCGCGAATCACCTTTCGGACGTCGTAGCTTCCCGTCGCCGCACTCGGGATGATCTCGCCAGCTTCAGGTGTGAGGCGGTCGGTCGGATCGGCGGTACCAAGTAGTGCCGGAACGTGGTCCACGTTGTCGGGAACGAACGACAGCAATTGTTCGAGCGCAGCACGGGCATCCTCGACGTTGTCGACGATCACCGATGCGACTCCACTCTGCTTGGCGTGTGCATCCGATCCGCCAAGGTCTTCATTCGAGATTTGAATGCCGGTGAACTCGGCCACCATCGTCGGACCAGAGACGAACGCATAGGAGTCGCGGGTCATGATCACGAAGTCGGCGAGTCCGATGAGAAGCGCCGGTCCGGATACTGCTGGACCATTGACGATGGTGAACGTAGGGACGACGCCCGAACACTCGGCAATGGCACGTGCGGCCTGCCCCCAGCCGTGGAGCGCGGGGATGCCCTCGAGAATGTCGGCACCCGACGAGGCCACTTGAATCACGAGCGGGATCCGCTGGTTGAGGGCGAACTCGGCGGCATTGGCGATCACGCCCGAGGCTTCGGCAGAGAGTGCGCCGCGATGGAATGACGGATCGATGTCCACCCACACCACGTTGCGGGTGCCCACCGTGACGACACCGGCTTGTGCCGCACCCTTCACCGCTCGTTGCAGGTGTAGGTCGCGCGGCGTCTCGGTGGCTTCGACCGTCATCGTCTCGAGATTAGTTCTCTGGGGCGGGGCGTCGGCCGGGAAGAAGTAGCTCAGTAGCGATGTTCACGCCGTGCTGTTGCTCGCCTGCTTGCTGCACGGCCGTGCGCACGATGTGGTGGAGCGCGCGTGTCGCTTTGTTCGGAATCGGTCGGCGCTTGGTTGCCCAGCCGACGAGACGTCGTGGCAGCTCGGGGATCTGCACCACGTGCAGACTTTCGGCAGCAATACGTGGAACTGCAGTTGAGGGCACGAGTGTCGGGCCGAATCCGTCGATCGCGAGCGAGGAAAGAAGCCGTACGCCGTCGATCTCGGCTTGAGCGCGCAGCGCCACTCTCCTCGACGCAGCCGTCTTCTCGATGATTCGTCGCAATTCGGTGTTGCGTGGCGCCAGTAGCAACGGGTGGTTCGCCAGTTCGGCAAGCGTTATGGACTCTCGTGCCGCCCACGTGAACTTGGGGTGTGCGAGCAACACGATCTCTTCGGAGAACAGTGGATCCACCGTGAGCTCGGGGTCGGCAATGGGGAAGTGGACGATGGCGGCATCGAGGTCGCCGGCGATCAATCGCGGCAGCAAGTTCAGCGTTCCACCCTCCACCACCGTCACGCGAAGTTTCGGGTGCGCGGCATGAGCCAGCGGAAACATCGCAGGAATCAACCAACGGCCGGTGGTGCTGAGGCAGCCCATTCGGCTTTCGCCTTCGATCTCCACATCGGTGGAATGAATGTCGGCTTCGATGTCCTGGAGTTCGTGGATGATGCGTCGTCCGCGTTCCACCACCACGGCACCTTCGTCGGTGACCTTGCCGGAGTGACGGTCGACGAGGGTCACGCCCAATTCCTTCTCCAGGCGGGAGATGTGGGCTGAGACGTTGCTCTGGACCGTCTTCAAGTGCCGTGCCGCCGCCGAAAACGAGCCGTGTTCGGCGATGGCGATCAGGCTGGCCAGGTGGCGCACCTCCATTGGCTCAGGCTAGTCATGGCCAGGGCTCCCATCGCAAAAAGTGATAGGGGGAATCTGGCGTTCGCCTTGAACGCTTACCCCTCGGTAGGCAATACTTGAATCAACAACGGATGGGCTTCCCCCAAGACCATCCAAAGGATATCCCTAGACGGTTCCCCCAAACCGCGGGATACAGGTTGAGAGGCTCCGCCACGGCGGGGCCTCTCCCATTTCTTCCGTTATTTACTGCTGAATTGATTTATCAACGAGTGGTGCGCGGCTGTCGAATCAACTTGACGAGGTTGGTCACGCCGAAACCCACCACGGCAGCCCCGAATACGCGCGTGCCAAACGGAATGTCCTGGAACGCCAAGCGAGCCCCGATGTAGATCGCGGGCAAGTACAGCACCACCAAGATTGCTCGAGCGAGCGGATGGCGTGGTGTCTTGCGCCACGTGAAGATCATCGCGATGAGCGCGATGAACGTGTAGCCAAGGATCAGAGAAACGACGATGGCGAGGCTCTCCACTTACTTGCCGGCCACCTTCTCGCGAACGATGTTCAAGGCGCTGCCTTTTTCGAACCACTTCACTTGTTCCGGGCTGAACGTGTGCAGTGCTTCGAACTCGACCGACGAGCCGTCTTGCTTGTTGATGCGGCACTTGACGGGGCGCTCGGGTACGGGTGGAAGATCGAGCACGCTGATCGTGTCTCGTTCGTCGATCTTGTCGTAAACGGTCGGATCGGCGAAGGTGAGCGGAATCAATCCCTGCTTCTTCAGATTGGTCTCGTGAATGCGCGCGAAGGAGCGTGCGAAGATCACCACGCCGCCACGGAACCGAGGTTCCATCGCCGCATGTTCACGTGATGATCCCTCGCCATAGTTCTGGTCGCCGATTGCGCACCAACGAATACCAGCCTCGCTGTATCGCTTGGCAATTTCTGGATACGACCTGGTCTGTCCGTCTGTGGCATCCCAGCCTTCACCTACTTTGTCGTTGAACGCGTTGACAGCGCCGAGAAAGAGGTTGCCGCTGATGTTCTCGAGGTGGCCGCGATAGGTCAACCACTTTCCGGCAGCGGAGATGTGGTCGGTGGTGCACTTGCCTTTCGCCTTCATCAACACGGGAAGGTTCTCGTAGTCCTTGCCGTCCCATGCGGGGAAGGGCTCGAGTAGTTGCAGACGATCGCTCGAAGGGCTCACTTCGACGACGATCGACGATCCATCCTTCGGCGGAGCGATGAAGGTGTCTTGGCCAGCGTCGTAACCCTGCTTCGGAAGCACCTCGCCAGTGGGCGCCGACAAGCGCACCTCGGAACCATCGGGTGCGGTGATCGTGTCGGTCGTCGGGTCGAAGTCGAGTCGTCCGGCCAGCGCCAGTGCGATCACCGTGTCGGGGCTCGTCACGAACGACAGAGTGTTGGCTGATCCGTCGTTGCGCTTGGGGAAGTTGCGGTTGAACGAGTTGACGATGGTGTTGGGTTTCGCCGTCACTTCCTTGGCGCGCTCCCATTGTCCGATGCACGGACCACAGGCGTTGGCGAGCACGGTTGCGCCGATCGCCTCCAAGTCGGCAAGCAAGCCGTCGCGCTCGATGGTGGCGCGAATCTGTTCGGATCCCGGGGTTATCAACAATTCCGTCTTCGCCTTCAAACCTTTGGCCTTGGCCTGACGAGCCACCGAGGCAGCACGGGTGATGTCTTCGTACGACGAATTGGTGCACGAGCCAATCAACGCAGCAGAGATTTCCTTCGGCCACTCGTTTTGTTCGGCGGCTGCACCGACCTCGTCGCCCACCTTGTGCGCACGATCAGGGGAGTGCGGTCCGTTGATCAACGGCTTGAGCGATGACAGGTCGATCTCGATCACGCGGTCATAGGTTGCGCCGTCGTCTGGTCGCAAGTGGTCGATGACGGCGTCGGCAGCATTCGCTATTTCCGTGCGGCCAGTGGCACGCAAGTACTCGGCCATCTGGGAGTCGTAACCGAAGATCGAGCAAGTGGCGCCAATCTCCGCACCCATGTTGCAAATGGTTGCCTTGCCCGTCGCCGAGATCGAGTCCGCACCGGGGCCGAAGTACTCGACGACCGCGCCGGTGCCGCCTTCCACGGTGAGCACGCGAGCAACTTCGAGGATCACGTCCTTGGCGCTCGACCAACCGGAGAGCTCGCCCACGAGTCGAACCCCGATCACCTTCGGCCACCGCACGTTGAAGGGGAAGCCCGTCATCACGTCTACTGCGTCCGCTCCGCCGACACCGATTGCAATCATTCCGAGACCACCCGCATTCGGGGTGTGACTGTCGGTGCCGATCATCATTCCGCCGGGGAAGGCGTAGTGCTCGAGCACCACTTGGTGAATGATGCCGCTACCTGGGCCCCAGAAGCCGATGCCGTACTTCGCCGACACGCTGCGGAGGAAGTCGTAGACCTCCTTGTTGGAGTCCACTGCCACGCCGAGGTCGATCTTCGCGCCGGACTTCGCGAGGATGAGGTGGTCGCAATGCACGGTGCTTGGCACTGCGGTCGTCTTCAGTCCGGCTGTCATGAACTGCAGCAGCGCCATCTGAGCGGTGGCGTCTTGCATTGCCACGCGGTCGGGGTTGAAGTCGGCGTAACTCTTGCCGCGCTCCATCTCCTGGGTCGCTGGCTCACACAGATGGTTGATCAACACCTTCTCGGTGAGGGTGAGTGGTCGGCCCAAACGTGTGCGACCCAACTCGACGTTGGCAGCGAGGCGGGCGTACACGCCTTCGACAAGGGAGAGGGGGGTTCCTGCGCTCACCGTCATATGTATGGAGTCTCCTCGTGACGCCCCATAGCGACATGGGGGCTTGCTTTTGCACCGATCATAGACAAGTGTAATACAAGTGAGAACGATCCGATATCACGAAATCGCTGGACACCTGCGTGAACGGATTCATTCTGGCGAATTCGTCTCCGGCCGGTTGTTGCCGAGCGAAGCAGAGCTGTCGAAGAAGTACAAGGTCAGCCGCGTCACGGTGCGTCGCGCACTCGAGTTGTTGCGCGACGAGGGATTGGTGGATGCGCGTCAGGGTTTCGGCTGGTTCGTCGTCGGCGGCACCGTCAGCCAGTCGCTCGCCACATTGGGAACGATCGAGGAGCAAATGACGGCGAGCGGCGTGCGCTCCGAGCGGTTGGTCATCGAGTACGCCTTCGAGAAGGCGAGCAAGCACGTGGCCAAAGTGCTCGGTGTCGACCAAGTGCTTCGCGTTCGTCGTATCAACACCGCCGATGGCGAGCCGTTTGCGCTCGTCACCGTGTGGTGTCCTGCCCAACTCGGTCGTTCACTGTCGCGCCAAGACGTGGAGCAGTCGTCGTTCCACGAACTGCTCGATCGCAAACTGAAGTCGGCAACACAGACGATCGCAGCAGACGCTGCCTCAGCCGACGAAGCTCGATTGCTCGAGATTCCCGTTTCGGCACCCGTGTTGCGGTGTGAGCGCGTGACCAAGGATCAAGGCGGTCAGGCCGTGTTGCTCGCACATCACGTATTCCCCGGGCACAAGACGAACTTCGTGGTGGAGTTGTCATCGACCACGAACTCGATTGCGCCATCCGGGTTGCGCCTCGTCGACTGACGTCTCACGCACCTAGACGGGGAAGATGTCGTCCACGGTGCCAGGCTCTTCGCCGTGGTAGTCCATGTTGTAGAACTCGGACCCGCAATTGGGGCAGACAGTGTGGTCGTCGTCGAAGAAGTTGATCACCTCTCCGCAGTAGTCACAGATGTCGCCCTCTTCGGCCGAATCAATCGACATTGCCGTCCTTCCTGCTCGGGTGCCACGGAATCATGGCTACGACTTCACGTTGGTGCTGCACAGGATTGTGACAGAGGGGTGTGGCAGACACCCGTACCCATACCTGTAGGCGCTGGCCACACAATGGGCAGACCCATTTGCGGTGCTT
>JBDKEO010000034.1:0-3387 GCA_039795205.1 Actinomycetota bacterium | reverse complement strand
CAAGTCGTTGGCAGATGTCGTGGCAGAGCGCTTCGGGGCGGTTCGGTAGCCTGTAGGTATGTGCGGCATCGTCTGTGTCGTGTCGCGTCCGTCGAAGCGAGCAGTGCCGTCGAGCGACGCGTTGCTGGCACTGTTGGACGCCGCCATCGATGCGTCGGGCGACCCTGCCCGAGCCGGTAAGGCCTTGGTCGATGCCGACACCTTGCTCAAAGGCGAAGCCGGCGTGTCGGCACTGGTGGAGGCGTACGAACTGCAGTCGGCGATCCTCGATCGGCTGAACAGGATCGATCCGGTACTCGATCGACTGGAGCAGGAACTCGAAGCCTCCAGCGGCTTGTCGACACACGAACTGGAGCGCCGTTCCAATGAATTGAGTGTGCTTCGTGACGCGTCGTGGGCACTGCGCCGGGATCGCATCGGTGCGGCACGTGCGGTGGCCGAGTTGTGTGGCAAGCAGGCGAGCGATTCGGCGCGCAACGCGTACTTTGCGATCCACCAGGCCTTCGCTGCACTCGACCGCATGGAGGTGCGCGGCCGCGATTCGGCTGGCGTGCACGTGATGGTGTGGGGTCACGGACTCGAGGCGAGCGATGAGCGTGTGCGTCGCCTGCTCGGCACCCGAGTCGAAGATGCGCTGTTCACCTCCGGTTCGGTTCGGCCCGGCGCGGGCAATCGTGCGTGGTCGTTCGTGTACAAGGCGGCTGCCGAAATTGGCGAACTCGGTGACAACACGCGAGTCATGCGCAAGGCCGTGCTGGAAGACGAACTGTTGCGACTGCTGGTCAGCCAGCCCGGCGCACGTGTCTCGGTGATCGGTCATACGCGGTGGGCGAGCGTTGGCATCATCTCCGAGCCGAATGCTCACCCGGTGAACAGTGAAGAATTGGAACAGCGCGGAGGTGCGCCTTATCTCGTTTCTGCCGCCAATGGCGACGTGGACAACCATGCCGACATCAAGGCTCGTTACTCGTTGTCGATTGCCGACCCGATCACCACCGATACGAAGGTGATTCCGACACTCGTGTCACGCCGATTGAGCGAAGGAACGTCGCTCGTCGAGGCATTCCGCGAGTCCGTCGCCCAGTTCGAAGGCTCCATCGCGATCGCCACGATCAGCGCGGACGAACCGAACAAGGTGCTGTTGGCGCTACGTGGTAGCGGTCAGGGCGCGTTCGTCGGTCTCGCCGAGGATCGCTTTCTTGTTGCGAGCGAACCGTACGGCGTGGTCGAAGAGACGATGCACTACGTGCGCATGGATGGCGAAGCACTCGCAGACCCGGACAACCCGATGAGTCGTGGCCAGGTGCTCGTGCTCGACGGCGATCGTGCAGGAACCGTCGAAGGAGTCACCGGCTTGTCATATCTCGGTGAACGGTTGCCGTCGATCGACGTGATCACGGCCGAAGTCACGACGCGCGACATCGATCGTGGCGATCACCGCCACTTCCTCTCGAAGGAGATCGCCGAAGCTCCGCTCAGTTTCCGCAAAACGTTGCGCGGCAAGATCGGCGAACGCGACGGCGTGTTGCGCGCCACTCTGGACGAGACGGTGCTGCCGCAGAGCGTGCTGGATCGACTCGCGAGTGGCGCCATCCGCCGCATTCGAGTGATCGGGCAGGGAACTGCGGCGATCGCGGGCATGAGTCTCGCGCAGTTGCTGCGCACACTCGTCGATCAGCGGGTCTATGTGGACGCGCTTCCCGCAACGGAGCTCTCCGGTTTCCAGATGCAGCTCGACATGACGGACTCGTTGATCGTGGCGATCAGTCAGAGCGGCACCACCACCGACACGAACCGCACCGTCGACTTGGTGCGCTCGCGCGGTGCGGCGGTGATCGCCGTGGTGAACCGTCGCAGTAGCGAACTCGCCGCGAAGGCCGACGGTGTGCTCTACACCTCCGATGGTCGCGACGTGGAAATGAGTGTGGCGAGCACGAAGGCGTTCTATTCACAAGTTGCCGCAGGCGGACTGCTGGCGTGTGCGATTGCCGAGGCGATCGATCCGACGCGTGCAGCAGAGCGAGATCGTCTGCTGACGGCAATGCGCCAGATTCCCGATGCGATGGTGAGTGTGCTCGCCAAACACGACGAGATCACGGCGGCAGCGCGACAGTTCGCACCGGCTCGCAGGTACTGGAGCATCGTCGGTAACGGTTCGAATGCAGTAGCGGCGGAGGAGATTCGGATCAAGTTGTCCGAGCTCTGTTACAAGTCGATCTCGTGTGACTACACGGAGGACAAGAAGCACATCGATCTCTCCTGTGAGCCGATGATCATCGTCTGCGCGAGTGGTCTCGGCGACGGCACCGCCCAAGACGTGGCCAAGGAGATCGCGATCTATCGGGCGCACAAGGCGCTGCCGATCGTGATCGCGGACGAGGGTGAGCAGCGCTTCGATGCCGCTGCAGCCGTGATCGCGGTCCCGAAGGTCGATCCGTCGGTGTCGTTCGTGCTCTGCGTGATGGTGGGACACCTGTTCGGTTATGACGCAGCGCTCGCGATCGATTCGCTGGCGTTACCGCTACGTGCCGCGCGCGAGGTGGTGGAGCACGCCGTCGAGCGCGGTGGAGTGGGTTCGCAGTTGCTGGCCAAGGTTCGCCACGAAATTGGTGGACCGTCGAACCGCTTCAACGAGACGCTGCTCGTGGGTAGTTACGACGGCAACCTCGAGGCAAGCACCGCGGTGCGGGTGTCGACGATGTTGCGGGTGGTGCTCGCACCGGATCCGTTGCAGGCGTACCAATCGGCAACGGGCAAGGTGTCGTCGCCCGAGGCACTGCTGGACGATCTCACCGTGGCGCTCACGCGCGCGATCGACGAATTGACGAGACCGGTAGATGCGATCAAGCACCAGGCGAAGACGGTGACCGTCGGCATCTCGCGCAGCGACGAGGGTTTGCTCGATCGCGCGCTCGTCAAGGCGGTGCTCGAGGCTGGCGCGTCACGCGACGCGCTGTCGTACAAGGTGTTGAAGGTCGTGGCCGATCTCGACCCTGCCGTCGACCAAGTGGTGGGCTTCACTCGTTACCGCATCGAGGGCGATCCCGAGGATGGCTCGGCCACGGTCGCCATCGTCGATCGGGGTGGCATCGCCCGCGAACTCGAGTCGCGCGTCGATCGCAGCTCCCAGTTGGTCGGTACCAAGCACCGCGTCGCCATCGATGGCAACGTCCTCGTCGCGCGCGGTCGTCGCGATGGACGTACCGTCATCTTCGTGCCGGAAACGAAGGGGGCACAGACCATCGGCATCACGCTGCTGCACGTGATCTTCCACGATCACCTACCCGTGTCCGCCATGCGCTCGGTGTTGCAGGGCTACGACAATCGCTACGACCGCTTGGTCGACTGGGTGACGGAGACGGAAGGCACGTTCCGCGAAGATCGCCT
>JBDKEO010000177.1:0-18615 GCA_039795205.1 Actinomycetota bacterium | reverse complement strand
CGTCGCACGTCAGCGTAGAAGACCACCCAACATTCACCGTCGTACCACCGATACGGCCGTGCGTCGCGAGTCAGAATGGTGGCAAGAAAGTTCGACCATCTGGTCTGGGCGAGCAACGTCTGACACTCGAACAGTCGGTCATGGTCCTCAGCAAACAGGAAGTACGACCCGTAGTTCGATACCTTCGCCACCACCGACTCGCCGGATGACAACGTCAGTCGAAAGACACGGTTGGTCGACACATGTGCACTGGTCTCTTCGACCTGGGTGATCACCCGACCATCATCGAACTCTGACCACGCCTGTCTGACTAATTCCAGAGCGCGGTCGTAGGCGAGCGCAACCATGGTCAGCGTGCGAGTCGTTCGCGGACACCTGCTGCGAACATCTGCACGTCTTCGGGCGTGGTGTCCCATGCCGTCATCCATCGCACGAGGTGCTGGGAGACGTCCCAGTCCCAGAAGAACGACCACTCTTGGAGATCTCGTTTCACGTCTGGCGCGAGCGTGGGGAAGAGGCTGTTCACCGCGGGGGGTTGGTCGATCTGGAGCGACTCGATGTCTCGGACTTGTCTATGAAGATCAGCGGCCATGTGGTTGGCGTGCCGCGCCAGGTGGAGAAAGAGGTCATCTTCGAGGAGTGCGAGATACTGCGCCGAAACGAATCGCATCTTGGAGGGGAGTTGCGTCACTTGCTTGCGCAGGTTCAACGATCGCTCAGCGAGTGCTCGATCGAAGAAAACGACCACCTCGCCGAACAGCAAGCCGTTCTTGGTGCCGCCGAACGACAACACGTCGATGCCAGCTTTGGACGTCATCTGACGAAGGGTGTCCCGATCGCCACCCAGTGACGCCACGGCGTTGGCGATTCGCGCGCCGTCCATGTGCACGCGCATCTCCATTTCGCGAGCGATACTCACGAGTGCTCGTACTTCGTCGATCGAGTAGACCGTGCCGTACTCGGTGGCCTGCGTGATCGAGAGCGTGCCGGCGGGTGCGTGGTGTTGACTGCCGCGCAGCGAGGCCAATGCGCGAACGTCGTCGGGCGACATCTTGCCGTTGACGTGCGGGAGACCGATCAACTTCGTCCCGATGATGTGCTCAGGCGCTCCAGCCTCGTCCACGGCAATGTGGGCAACCGTTGTACAGGCCACTGCATCCCCAGGCCGAGACAGGCACGACAACGCGAGCACATTGGCGCCCGTGCCACCGAACACCGGACGCACGACCACGTCATGATCGAACAGATCGCTCATCGCTTGCTCCAGGCGCACGGTGTAGTCGTCCAAGCCGTAGGGAAGTGCGTGCCCGAAGTTCGCGCGCTGCACTGCGTCGACGACAAGAGGATGCGCACCCGCCAAGTTGTCCGAGGCGAAGTGACGCTGCGGCGCGGGCGACTGAATCACCCGTTCAGTATCACGCTGTCGACGCCTTCCTGATGCTCTATTGTTTCGTCATGACGAAACACGAACCTCACCACGGTGCACCGGGGGAACGGCCGGCTCCTCGCCATCGCCAACAATGCCTGTGGTGCCATCTTCCAGTGGTTCAACCAGACACTGGACGACGCCGTAAGTATTGCTCGCAGGCGTGTCGACAATGGGACTGGGTGACCCGCCAACGATCGGCCGAACTGCGCCTCAGCGAGGAGGAACTCGTGATCACACGCGAAGCCCTCGACACGCTCAAGGATCGCATCTACGTCTTGGCGTGTGCCGTGGAAGACGTCGAAGGCGACCTGGAACCCGGCCTGGATCCCACACTGCGGGACTATCGCAAGGCCCTGGAATGGGTGCTAGAGGCAGCCCGGCCGTTGGTGCGAGAGCCTCTGTTTACGGGCTTACGCCGATAATGATAGTTATGTAAAGTACGGCCCGACCAAGACCCACGCCTATTGAGATCGCTCGGTGGGACGCTGCCCTAGATGGCCAGACGCTGCTGATCCGTACCGATGTGATGCAAGGCCTGATCGACGTCGTGTTTGACGCCGGCCAACGGCAACACGTTGAGCACGCCCTGGCCCTGGCGCATGACGTCGATCAGTTGGTCCCCTTGGCACAGGATCACCGACTGACCGTTGATCACGATGTGCGCAGCCGAGATGTCGCTGTCGACATGGCTCCGCATGTACTCGAATACCTCACGGACGCTCTCCAGCTTGATGCCCGCGTCGAGCAGGTTCTTGATGACCCTGAGCTCCAACAGATCCCGGTAGGTGTACACCCGTCGCGAGCCGCTGCCATGTGCGTCGCACCCGGACGGACGAACCAGGTTGGTCCGTGCCCAATAGTCCAACTGACGGTAGGTGATCCCCACGATTTGGGCAGCCGTCTTGCCACCGAACCCGGGATGCCCCGTCTCCCCCTGCCCCAACGACATGCCGTCAGGCTAAGGGCGCGACTCGCGCACTGCTACTGGCTGAAATCCTCTGGGCTGATGTTGTTGATGAATTCACGGAAATCGTCGATGATTTCTTCCGTCTCCGCACCCTCAGAGACCACCTCACGCCCCACCTCGTCCACGAGGCTCTCTGCGGCGAAGATCTGCACCCCTGCGCGAATGGCCACCGCCACCCCATCAGACGGGCGGCACGACACGGTGTACTCCCCGCCGTCCAGGGACAACTCGGCGAAATACGTGTGATCCTTGACTTCGGTCAACACCAACTTGTCCACTTGATGACCAAGTTCGCCGATCATGTTGAGCATCAAGTCGTGCGTCAGCGGACGCTCGGGGACGATTCCCTCCAGCGCGTAGTGAATCGCCGATGCCTCCGGTCCACCGATGTAGATGGGGATGACTCGACGACGACCCGCAGTTTCACGAAGCATCATCACCGGGACGCTGGACGGAACCTCCAACCGCACTCCCTCGAGTTCAAGTTCGACCAACACAGCCGCAGATTATCAATCGACCGTGGAGCGACCGTCGGACAATTGTCTGATCAGTCGTGCCATCAGATTCGCTCGTAGGCGTTCACCCAAATCGACGAACTCGTCCACCATCTCGAGAGCCTGCTCGCGGGACTGCGGGTTGCGTTGACGAAGGTACGGCAAGATCCGTTGCTCGTAGAGGTCTGCTTCACGCTCGACCGTGTGCCGCACGGTCTTGAGGTGGCGAGCGTCGATTCCGAGCTCGATGAATCGTGCGGCGATCTCGAGAATCTCCCGATCCGCGGGCGAGAACAACTCCTCAGAGCCCACCTTCTTCGGGTTGATCAATCCTGCCGCCAAAACTCCCGCAAGCACCTTCTCGTCCACCTTCGCTTCGGACATCAACTCTCCCCTGCTCAACGAAGAGGTGTCATCAGTGACGACGGGACGAGGTGGGGCCTTCCGAGCAGCAGTGGCCTTCGCGGTCGGATGATTCGCCGTGGTCTGCACGTTGGCAATACCGCGCGGTGCCGTTGCGTCGTACGGACGCACCATGCCGTCGCTCGTATCGTTGTCGAGGCGCGTACGGATCACTTTTAGCGGCAGGTAATTCTCACGCTGTTCGCGAAGGATGAATCGCAATCGCTCGATCTCGGCTTGGGTGAACTTGCGGTATCCCGAAGCGGTGCGCTCGGGTTCGATCAGGCCCTGACTCTCGAGGAAACGAATCTTGGAGATGGTCACGTCGGGAAACTCCTCGAGCAAGAGCCCGAGCACTTCTCCGATCGACAAGTAGGTCTTTTCGTCCATCATCGTTCGGTCACCAACGATCCTTGCATGAGCTGTGTTCTCACTGACGCCCGTCGAAGAACACCATGCGATATTTGCCGATCTGCAGCTCGTCGCCATGACGGAGCGCCCCAGACTCGATCCGGTTCTGGTTGATGTAGGTGCCGTTCAAGGACCCCATGTCTTGGATTCGATAATCCCCGTCCCCGATCTCGATCAGGGCGTGGCGCCGCGAAACTGTGACGTCGTCGAGGCAAATCATGCTGTCCGGGTGTCGCCCCACATCGACGGTTCCTCGTCGGAGCAAGAAGCGCTCCCCCGAGCGGTCGCCCGAGCGCACCACGAGCACGCCCGTGCCCTCCTCGATCGTTCCCAGGTCCACCTGAACGTTGTCATCGTCGCCAACGGCATCCTGCATGGGGTCAGCCTTGGGCAGCGAGATCGTGCGATTTACGGGCAGGTCGAGAACGGAGCCACAAGCCGAGCAAAAAGCAGACTGGGGCGGGTTGCGATGCCCACAGTTGTTGCAAAACACGTACGGAGACACGGCTCTACCGTACTCCCCTCTCGGCTCGACCAGCCCGGACGGCGGCCCGCACACGGGGCACGTAGTCGATCGCGGTGTACCAACTGAGCAGGAGACCAGGAATCCCCACGACCCAACCAGCGACCCAACCAAAATCGGCGGTGGGGTGACCCGACGTGCCGAGTAACAGAAGCGGTACTGCCATCATCAGGAGGAACGTGTATCGCTTGCCGAGAGTCGTGACGGGAAAGCGCTTCATACCCATCGCCTTGCCGAGGATCATCATCGATCCGACGAGGGTCTCCCGAACCAGCACTGCGACCAGAAACCAATCCGGCACGCCCGGGTGGACGATGACCGACGCCGAGGCCACGACGAACAACAGTCGGTCCACCGTCGGATCGAACATGGCACCGAATTCCGACTCCTGACCGAAACGTCGCGCCCACCATCCGTCCACCCAGTCGGTCATGCCGAGAACGCCAAGGAGCAGCGCGGCGCCAGCCACCGACTCCTGAACGAACAGCATCCACAAAAAGATCGGGAGGCAACACAGCCGTAGCAACGTGATCAAGTTGGGAATGGTGAACACGCGCACGGCGCAGACTGTAGCGACACCCACTGGCAATCGACTCCACTACCCTTCGAACGATGCCGTCCATCTTCACGCGAATCATCGCCGGTGAACTGCCCTCCCATGTCGTTCATCGGGATGAGACCTGCATCTCATTTCTGTCGATCAATCCCCTCGCGCCGGGTCATACGCTGGTCGTTCCCATTCGCGAGGTCGACCAGTGGCTCGATCTCGATGAATCCGAAGTCGCTCATCTCTTTCTCATTGCGCGACGGATAGGCGATGCCCAGCGGCGTGTGTTCAACCCGCAACGCGTCGGTGTCATCGTTGCCGGATACGAGGTGCCGCATTGCCACGTTCACGTCGTGCCCACCAACTCGATGCGTGAATTGGACTTCGCCAATGCTGCAAGCTCGGTAGATCACGCCCAGTTGGCCGAGTACGCAGCGTCATTACGAGACGCGCTCTCCTAGGAGGACGTTCCTAGAACAGCGTCTCCGGCTCATCCGGCTCAAGGAGGCTCGGCGAGTTGTTCCGCACGCTGTTGACCAAGCGGCTGGCACGTGACGACTGCAATTCGACTTCACTTGCCGCCATCACCACGTCGAGATCGGGCATCGAGGACTCTCCCAACCACTCCCCCATCGCCATCCCGTCAAGGAGCAACGGCATGCGGTCGTGGATCTCCACCACCGAGTCATTGGCTGCCCGCGTCAGCATCACGCAGCGAGACTCGCCCTGCTCACGGGAGATCAGTCCTGCCGCACCCAACATCGCTCCATGACGAAGCGGCGAGCGTTCATCAGCACGGATGAAAAAGGGGTGCTTGCCCGGCCCGACTCCCAAACGAGTCTTCGTCTCGTCATTCGTCAGCCACTCGTAGTACCCCGTGAGAGGAATCACACATCGTCCGCTACTCGTGAACCGACGAAAGGTAGGTTTCTCGAAGACCGTCTCGACCCGTGCATTGATGACAAGCGATCCGGTTCCCTTCCATGGGGCGAGGAATCCCCATGTTGCGCCCTCGAGCAGTCGCTGAGCGCCACCAGACACGACAGGAATCATCTGCGACGGGGCGACGTTGTACGACGGCTTCCAAGCGATCGGCGACACGTCTTGTACGACATCGAACGCCGACATGATCTCGCTCGTCCCAGGTACGCGCACGAAGCGACCGCACATGGCCCGTTACCAGGGACGCAGACCGTCGGCGAACAACGCGACCAAGATTGGCGTCGTCACGAGGCCGGGCAGCATCGACCCGAGACGAATCTTCGCCACGTCGAGCAGGTTGAGGCCGATGGCCATGACGGCGATCCCGCCCACGGCGTACAGCTCCACCTCGACTCGCGGCACGAGCAGATCGTCGAGTTGGGTGCCAAACAGGGTCAAGAGCCCTTGCACCACGAAGACGCTCACCGCGCTGAAGATTGCGCCTACGCCGTAGAGCGATCCGAACACGATGCTCATGAAACCGTCGAGCGAGGCTTTGATCATGTACAGCCGAGGAACTCCACCCTGTGCATCTTCGATTGCACCGAGGAGGGTCAACGGCCCGATACAAAAGAGCAAACTCGCGGTCGCAAAGCCCTTGACGAAGGATGCGCCGTCGGCAGACTTCGCAAACTTTCGCTGCAATGTCGAACCGAGAGATTCCAGCGCTTCGTCGATTCGCAGCATCTCCCCGATGATCACACCCAGGATCATTCCGAGTAACGGAAAGATCACGTTCTCCGTACGCAACATGTCCGACAACCCGATCGAGAGCGTCACGATCCCGATCACCTTGACCACGGAGTCGCGCATTCGATCCGGAACACGCGACCCGAACCGAACGCCGATCACTCCCCCCACGGCGACGGTGATCGTGTTGACGAGCGTCCCCAGACCGATCACGTTCAACAGGTTAAGGGTTGGTCGGGCTGGCGGGATTTGAACCCACGACCTCTTGTCCCCCAGACAAGCGCGCTAACCAAGCTGCGCTACAGCCCGTAGCGCCGCAAGCCTACCGTCGCTCAACGAAAGAGTTCGACGAAGCGCCACCCGAGATAGAGGATGAGCAGTGTGACCAACAACTTGAAGTGCCAGGGCGCCTTCTCGTCTTCAGTCGTGAGCTTCTTGAGGTTCAAGTTGTTCGGTGTCACCGGACCGAGCGAGCGACCGCATTCGGGACACGTTCCATCAGCGTGAACACCCGACGGGGCGAAATATCGTGAGCACTCTTCACACCACGGCACGGTTACTCCGATCGCCGACGAACACGAATCTTGATTGGAGTACTACCGAATCCGAATCGCTCTCGGAGCACGCGTTCGAGATAGCGCAGATAGTGCTGGCTAAGTTCGCGATTGACGAAAAGGGTGAACGTGGGTGGATCCGTGGCACCCTGCAGGGCGTAGAGCACTCGCGCACCGGCACCCGCTGGTTGACGCTGCTGAGCCTCTGCGAGCACGCGATTGACGTCGGTCGTCGCCACCCGCTTGCGATAGCCGGTGATGCTCTCCCGAATCAGCGGCAACAGACGGTGCACTCCCCGACCGGTGAGGGCCGAGAGCCGAATGATCGGCGAGTCCCCGATGAAGTAGAGCTTGCGTGTCACTTCCGCTTCGACTTGCTCCTTTTGTTCCTCGTCGAGTGTCTCCCACTTGTTCAACACGACGAGCAACGGACTACCCGAGGCGTCGATTCGCTCAGCGAGCCGTTGATCCTGGGCGGTCACGCCCTCTTGTGCATCAATCACGAGCAATGCAACGTCTGATTCGTCCACCGCACGCAACGCTCGCACGAACGAGTAGTACTCAGCCGACTCATCCACCTTGCTCTTGCGTCTCATTCCAGCCGTGTCGACGAAGATGATTCGTCCTTCGTCCGTCTCGACCACCGTGTCGATCGCGTCGCGAGTCGTACCCGGCATGTCGTGCGTGATCGAACGATCCTCCCCGACCAGCCGATTGAACAACGTGCTCTTACCGACATTCGGACGACCGACGATCGCGACGCGAGGAGCGTCATCGCGAGGCTCCGACTCGGGGATCACTTCATCGTCTGCGGCGTCGACTCGTTCGAGAATCTCGTCCAACAGGTCACCGGACTTGCGACCATGCAATGCCGACACGGGACGCGGTTCGCCAAATCCAAGCTGCATGAACTCCCAGGTGTCCGGTTCTCGCTTGTCCGAGTCCACCTTGTTCGTGACCACCATGATCGGGCGACCAGCGCGCCTGAGCCATGCCGCGATCAATTCGTCATCATCGGTCATCCCCACCTGCGAATCCACGACGAACAGGACGAGATCCGCCTCTGATGCCGCCTGTTCCACCTGGCGCGAAACCTTGTCATCGAGCGGCGTGCCTTCGGGCATCCAACCTCCGGTATCGACGAGCAGAAAACGACGTCCGGTCCACTCCACCTCTCGCTCGAAACGATCACGAGTGACCCCAGGCTGGTCCTCCACGATCGCCACCTGCGAACCCATGAACCGATTGAAGAGGGTGCTCTTGCCCACGTTCGGGCGGCCGACTATGACCACTCGGGGCAGTTGTTTCACCGTCAAGAGGCTAACGACACGACACCACGACCGAGGGCACATCTAGATTGAAGTTGCAATGCTTGACGTCAAACCAGTCGAATCAGTGGTGCTGGCAGCTCCGCGGGGCTTCTGCGCTGGTGTCGAGATGGCGATCAAGGCCCTCGCCTGGATGGTGCGCACATTCGAAGCGCCCGTGTACTGCTATCACGAGATCGTCCACAACAAGATGGTCGTCGAACGCTTCACGCGGCTTGGTGTCGTCTTCGTCGACGACATCGCCGAGGTACCGCAAGGGTCTCCGATCATGCTTTCAGCGCACGGCTCGGCGCCCGAGGTGGTGTCTTCGGCTCGCGAACGCGGCAGTTTCCTCGTCGACTCGGTGTGCCCGCTCGTCACCAAGGTGCACCACGAAGTGAAGACCCGTGCCTCCAAGGGTTATCGCGTCGTCTATGTCGGGCACGACGGCCACGAGGAAGCGGTGGGAACGATGGCTGTCGCCCCCGATGCCATCTCGCGAGTCGAGTCGGTGGAGGAAGTGAATGCACTTCCCCAATTCGACGAACCTGTAGCGCTCCTGGCCCAAACGACATTGTCGCACCGTGACTGGAGTGACGTGGCGACGAGGGTTCGCGAAAGGTTTCCCGATGTGTGGACCCCTGGTCGCAGTGATTTGTGCTTCGCCACCACAAACCGCCAATCGGCACTCGAGGCAATCACGAAACAGTGCGACGAGATCGTCGTTATCGGTTCAGCCAATTCGTCGAACACACTCGCCCTGGAGAAGTTGGCCAAAGCGTCGGGTGCACGACGAGTGATCCGCGTGAACAGCCCGGACGAACTACCGGCGGACATGCACGGGACCGTCGGCGTCACTGCGGGCGCCTCAGCTCCTGACGAACTGGTGGCTGCCGTGATCGATCGCCTGCGTCCCATGAACGGAGTCTCAGAAGTCCGTACCACGGAGGAAGACGAGTACTTTCCCCCACCCCGCAACATTCGCCAACTGCAGGCCGCCATGGAGCGGGCCATCACCGCGTTGGCGGGTGGCCCGGCAAAGCGAGATGTCTTTGACGATCGCTATCTCACTGCGAGCTCAGTGCTCGAGATGCTCTCCAGCTAATTCCGCGGCACCTGGCTCCACGGAACCTCACGATCTACTCGGACGTCGCCCGGCAGGCCCAACACTCGCTCTCCGAGGATGTTCTTCATCACCTCGGTCGTACCACCTTCGATGCTGTTGGCTCGCGAACGAAGGAATGACTTCGGCACGTTGTCGAACGACATCGCCGTCCTCGGACGCACCATCTCGTAACTGCCATACAGCAACCCCTGAGCGCCCATCAGATCGATACAGAACTCGTAGATGACCTTGTTCAAGTTCGCACTCTCCATCTTGCCGATCGAGCCTTCAGGTCCGGGTGTACCTGCCTTGCGCAATTGACCGGCGCGGATGTTCGTCAACCGCAACACTTCCGCTCGACTCCACAAGTCCATCAGGCGATCGCGCTTGTCGCGTGTTCGCTCGTGCTCCGGCAAACCATTCCACAACTTCAGCGCATCCCGAATGGGGCCCGAACCCTTGGGTGGAATCGCGCCACCGATGGCCACACGTTCGTTCATCAACGTCGTCAAACTGACTCGCCATCCGTCACCTGGTGCACCGAGCGTTTCGGCCACGGGAACACGGGCGTCGGTGAAATACACCTCGTTGAACTCCGCTTCCCCCGTCATCTGACGAAGCGGACGCACTTCGACTCCCGGCGCCTGCATGTCGACCACCATGGCGGTCAGGCCGGCGTGCTTGGGAAGCTCGGGATTGGTACGTACGACGAGCAGTCCCCACTTCGAGAGATGCGCCAAGGTCGTCCACACCTTCTGGCCATTGACGATCCACTCTTCGCCATCCTGCACTCCCTTGGCGGACAAACCCGCGAAGTCCGATCCCGAACCAGGCTCGGAGAACAACTGGCACCACACCTCTTCTCCCGTGAACAGCGGGCGCAAGTAGCGGTGCTTTTGTTCGACTGATCCCCACTCGACGACGGTCGGACCGCACATGCCGTAGCCAATCGGGTTGCGTGCATACGAGTTGGGTCCACCTGCTTGGTGTACGCGCTCATTGATCACTTTCTGGTGACGCGGCGAGTATCCGAGTCCACCCAAACCCTCGGGAAAGTGCACCCAGGCCAGCCCAGCGTCGTATTGCGCGCCGAGGAAGGTGACGGGATCAGTCGATCCCGCGGGAAACTTCTGCAACAAGGTGTCGAGTCGACGCTCGACTTCGATCAGCTGTTCGTCCATCGACCCGAAGTTAGTTCGTCTCGCGCATCAGTCGGGCAAACTCCCCCCGCTCCGCTGCCGCGACGCCGGGAAAGAGTGCCCGCATCGCCATGACGTGGCGCAAGCGTGCCGTATCGGATCGACGGCGATAGATCGACTTCAGATTGTTCAGCATTCGGAACACCTGCTGCGCGGTGTTGATTGGCTCGAGGAACCTTGGATTCCAGTCGCTCAACGCCGTCAGGTTGCGATACAACTCACGACAACCGTTCTCGTCGAGCTCCACACCACCACCGAAGACATCGAAGAATCGGTGCGGCTCATGGCCGTCACGCACCAACACATGACCGGGCATCCCCACAACTTCGAGTTCGACACCCAAGGACGAGCCGACTTCCGACGCGATGACAGCCAGCGTCAACGGAATACCCTTGCGTCGCTGCACGACCGTATGAATGAAACTATTGCTGGGCTTGTCATACGACTCGCCGTCGCCACGCAACACGGGAGGTGTCGAACCTCGGGCGGAAAAGAGTGCCGCCACCACCTCGCGGGCAGTTGATCCGCGAGCTTCCTCGCGAATTTCGTCGAGAGCCCGCACCGTGGCCCCCTGCGGAACCTCGACGAGGCGTTGAGCGATCAGATCGAACGCTGCCGCCCGATCCCAGGGACGCGTGCCATCCACGAATTCGCGCAGCAACTGCAAACCATCCACTCAGCCAGCGTAAACCGACACTGAGTGGCAGCTGCCCAAGCACGGCTTGTACCGTTTGACCATGTACCCGGGCCTGATCGCCGAGTCCACGCCCGACAAGGTCGCCGTCATGATGAGCGATGGGCGGGGCGTCTATACCTACGCACAGTTGGATAGGGCGGCCAATCGCGTCTCCCAGATGTTGCGAAGCGCCGGACTGCAAGTGGGAGACAACGTCGCCATTTGCATGGAGAATCATCCGCGCTTCTTCGAGTTGATCTGGGGCTGCCACTATGCCGGTCTCGTGTACACCGCGTGTTCGAGTCGGCTGACCGGAGACGAGCTCGAATACATCGTCAACGACTGCGGAGCGAAGGCATTCGTCACCACTCGACACCTCGCCGATCAGGCCGCGGCCATTGCCCCACGCATTCCGAAGGTTTCCTTGCGCTTGATGATCGACGGAACCGTGGACGGATTCGACTCCTTCGAGGCCACCATTGCTGGCCACTCCGAGGATCCGCTCAGTGACCGCATCGATGGCGCGGACATGCTCTATTCCAGTGGCACCACCGGCCGGCCCAAGGGTGTGAGCCTCGGACGACCGACCAATCCACTCGGCACACAGACCCCTCTCGCGATGCTCGGTCAATTCCTCCTCGGCATGACGAGCGACACGGTCTACCTCTCCCCTGCGCCGCTCTATCACGCAGCACCGTTGAGGTGGAACATGACGGTGCACCGCCTCGGAGGCACCTCCGTGATCATGGAACATTTCGATCCCATCGAATTCCTCGAGGCGGTCGATCGCCATCTAGTCACACACACCCAAACGGTGCCGACCATGTTCGTCCGCATGCTCAAACTTCCTGATGAAGATCGCTCGCGTTTCGATCTCTCCAGCCTGCAATGCGTGTTCCACGCCGCCGCCCCATGCCCCAAGGACGTCAAGATGCAGATGATCGACTGGCTCGGTCCGATCATCCACGAGTACTACGCAGGCAGCGAGGGCAACGGATTCGTGTACTGCAACAGCGACCAATGGCTCGCTCATCCGGGAACGGTGGGACAGGCGCTCAATTCGACCATTCACATCCTGGACGACGAAGGGAACGAAGTGCCCGCAGGCGAGATCGGGACCGTGTACTTCGAGTCGTCGTCGAACTTCTCGTATCACAATGACGAAGAAAAGACGAAGGCGTCGCGCGATCCGCTTGGTCGCGGCTGGACGACGCTCGGCGACATCGGATATGTCGATGCAGAGAATTTTCTCTACCTCACCGACCGCAAGGCGTTCATGATCATCTCCGGCGGAGTGAACATCTACCCACAGGAGTCCGAGAACGTCTTGATCGGACACCCCCAGGTCGTCGATGTGGCCGTGTTCGGAGTGCCACACCCCGAATTCGGCGAACAGGTCAAAGCGGTCGTTCAACCGGTCGCCATGCCCTCGTCCGAGAATGAACGCGCCCAACTGGAGAAGGAACTGATCGAGTTCTGCCGCGCCTCGTTGGCTGACTACAAATGTCCGCGCAGCGTCGACTTCCGCGCCGAGCTGCCTCGGCACCCGACCGGCAAGTTGTACAAGCGACTCCTCAAGGATGAGTACTGGACCGGCTTGGGCCGTTCGATCTAACCACCCGTGCACCCCTATCTCGACGTTCCAGGCCCGATTGCTTTTGCACATCGCGGAGGCGCGGGCGTTCATCCTGAAAACACCATGCCGGCATTCGCCCATGCGGTGGAACTCGGCTATCGCTACCTGGAAACTGACGTCCATGCGACACGCGATGGCGTGTTGCTCGCGTTTCACGATGAGGACCTTTCCCGAACATGTGGAGTCGACGTGAAGATCGGCGACATCACTCTCGGCGAGTCTCGGCAGATCAAGGTTCATGGAACAGCGCACATTCCCACGTTGGAAGAATTGCTCGAGACGTGGCCGACAATCCGCCTCAACATCGACTGCAAAGCCGACTCGGCCGTCGGGCCGTTGACCGAGACGCTGCGTCGACCAGAAGTGCGGCAGCGAGTGTGCATTGGATCCTTCAGTGATCGAAGACTCCGTCATTTTCGTGAGACGTTCGGCTCCGAACTCTGCACGAGCATGGGGCCACGGGACGTGGCACAGGCCCGATTGGCCTCGTACGTATCGCGTACACCGTTCACCTCTCCTGCCCACGCTGCGCAGGTTCCTCTTCGGCAAGGACCGATTCCACTGGTCGATCGACGTTTCGTGGATTTCTGCCACAGCCGAGACATCCATGTCCACGTGTGGACCATCGACGATCCCGGCACGATGCACGACCTCTTCGATCTCGGCGTGGATGGAATCATGACCGATCAGCCGGAGACGCTCAGGACGGTCATGGCCGAGCGAGGACTGTGGTGACTCACGCACTTCGCATGAAGGCACTCGGCAAGAGATGGTCGAACGGCGAACTGGCCCTCCACGACGTCGACTTCGATCTACGTGAGGGCGAATTCGTCGCGCTGGTCGGACCGAGTGGATGCGGCAAATCCACACTTCTGCGGATAGCCGCCTCGTTGGAGACTCCATCGTCAGGAGCGATTCAAGTGAACGCGCACACCACGGAGTTCGTCTTCCAAGATCCGACACTCTTGCCGTGGAGAACGGTGGCTGAAAACGTCGCCTTGCCACTCGATCTTCGCGGCGATCGAGACACGCGACGCGTGGAGTCGGCCCTCGAGGAAGTTGGACTCTCGGCGAGTGCCCACAAGTTGCCTCGCGAGCTGTCCGGCGGGATGAAGATGCGCACGTCCGTCGCCCGTGCCCTCGTCACCATTCCGGACCTGTTCCTCCTCGACGAACCCTTCTCTGCCGTCGACGAGCTCCGCAGGGAAGAACTCAACGGAATGTTGCTGTCACTACACCTCTCCCGTCGGTTCGCTTGTCTGCTGGTCACCCACTCAGTGACCGAAGCGGTACTGCTCGCCGATCGAGTGGTCGTGATGTCCGATCAACCGGGCCGAATCATCGACATCGTGGACATCGACCTGCCTCGCGCAGATCGATTCGAGCGACGTTTCGATGGCGACTTCGTGGCGCTCACTCGTCACGTCTCTTCGGCATTGCGGAGTTCGGCGACATGATCCGCAACAGGTGGTCTCCGGTCATTGCCGTGGCGGCGCTGTTCGTTGCAGCCTGGTACGCGCTTGCCTACTCCTTGCCGAACAACTTTGCGGCCGCAACCGGCAAACCGCTGATCGTGCCGCCCCCTCACCGCCTGTTCGAGGACATGAATGGCATTCTCTGGTCGCGTCTGGGGCGCGCGGTGCTGATTTCTGCGATGACGAGCGTGACCGGCCTCGTGCTGTCGATGATCCTCGGAGTGTTGCTCGGCATCGTGATGTACCGGCGGAGATGGGTGGAACGAGCATTTTGGCCGTACCTCATTGCCCTGCAAGTGACGCCGATCATCGCTCTCGTGCCCTTGATCATTCGAATAGTCGGATCCAATTTTCTCTCTCGCGTCCTCGTGACGGTGATCATCACCTTCTTCCCCATCGTTTCGAACACGCTCTTCGGTCTCCGCCAAGTGGATCGCCGTCTGCACGACTACTTCACGTTGCACAAAGCCACGAAGGTCCAGCGGTTGGTGCGGCTCGAACTACCCGCTGCATCTCCCTCGATCTTCGCCGGTTTCCGTGTCTCGGCGGGCCTGGCGGTGATCGGTGCGATCGTGGGCGACTTCTTCTTCACGCGCGGCGACCCCGGACTCGGCAAGCTGATCAGTCTGTTCTTCCTCAACAATCAGGCGGGACCGATGTTCATCACCGCCATTTCGGCGTCCCTCCTCGGGTTCCTCCTCTTTGTTACATTCGGAGCACTCAATCGACAGGTCGTTGGATGGTGGCACGAAGGCTCACTCTCCTCCTGACCAGGCACCCCGGTCTGAAAGGTTCCCCATGAAGCCCAGAATCGCACTCGTTGCACTCCTTGCTCTCGCCGCCTGCGGCAGTGATGGATCGACCGAGTCGTCACAAGAGCGCACTGGTTCGCTCGCTGAGGTATGCCCGAGCACTGTCGTATTCCAGACCGACTGGTTCCCACAAGCAGAGCACGGCGGTCTCTATGAACTGGTCGGCGACGATTACACGGTCTCCAAGGACGCAGGCACCACTGCGGGATCGATGGTGCTCGACGGCGAAGCCCTGGGCGTCAACGTCGAGATTCGCGCAGGAGGCCCATTCATTCAGTCCCCTGTCGTCACCCAGATGTACCAAGACGATGCCATCACCATGGGCTACGTCGGCAACGACGTCGCAGTGGCTCGTTATGCGGACGCGCCAACGGTGGCAGTGTTCAATGCACTGAACGTCAACCCGCAGGTGGTTCTGTGGGACAAGGCACGTCACCCTGGCGCAGAGACGCTCGAAGAAGTGCTTCCGGAGATCGACTCGCTCTATGTGTTCGGTGAGCCTTCTTGGGTCAAGTATCTCGTGGGGCAGGGAATCCTCGACAAGGACAAGGTGGACTCCAACTACCAAGGCAACCTGATTCTGGCGACAGAGAACGTCGCCCATCAGGGTTTCTTGACCTCAGAACCGTTCAGTTACCGAAATCTTGAGAGCGGTGCGATCGAGACGGGAAGCGTGTTGATTCACGATCTTGGCTGGACGAGTTACCCACAGAACCTGGCCGTGCGCAAAGACCGCCTGGAAGAACTGTCCCCGTGCCTCACCGAGCTCGTGCCGATCTTGCAGCAAGCCCAGCTCAACTATCTCGCATCGCCCGAACGGGCGAACGCCATCATCGTCGATGCAGTGACGACGTTCGACAGTTACTGGCAGCAGTCCGCCGAATCGACCGCCTATTCAGCTGAAACGCAGTTGTCGGCGGGAATCATCGGCAATGGGGACACTCCGACGTTTGGCGACCTCGAGGAACCACGTGTCACCGAGTTCATCGCCAAGGTCACCCCGATCTTGCGGGACTCGGGCATCGAGGTACCCGAGGTGACGGCAGCCGACATCACTGACAACTCGTTCCTCGACCCCGAGATCAGTTTCGGAGGCTGACGCTCAGGCGTCGCGCACGCTCCACTTGCGCTTGGCGACGGGTTCCTTGTCGCTCCACGGGAAGTTGATCCACTTGTCGGTGTGACGCCACACGTAATCGCATTTGACGATCGAGTGCGACTTCTCGTAGAGAACAGCCAATCGCGAATCCGCCAGTTGGCCGCGACAGAACTCGAGCACGTGGTTGAGCGTGTGCCCCGTGTCGGCGACGTCGTCGACGATCAAGACCTTGGAGTCCTTCAGATCCACCAGACTCGGTACTGGCGGAAGGATCATGGGCACTGCCAAGCGCTCACTCACTCCGGTGTAGAACTCGACGTTCATCGTGTAGGTGTTCTTGACGGAGAGGGCGTAGCCCAATGCTCCAGCAGTGAGCAGACCGCCTCGGGCGATGGCCAGGATGATGTCGGGTTCGTATCCGCTCTCCGCAACCTGGATCGCGAGCTCTCTGCTCGCCGACCCGAACAAATCCCAGGTCATGATTTCGCGCTCTTCGGACACCTGATCTCCTTCTTTCTTGGGAGCGAATCTAGTTCATGGTCACGATCCGCACAGGCAGATCAGTACGGACAATGACGGCAACCGCTCTCACAGCAATACGCGCGTGCCCGCAACGCCTCGGACGTCATGACCGAAAGACCGCTCACGGGATCGCGGTAACACGGAACTCCTCGCTCACAAGCCTCGGCATGGCGCTTGGATGCCTCGGCAAAGGACGGATGACGTTCCGAGAAGTTGCGCCCCAATCCGAGATTCACGTCACGAGTCCCATTTGGGCAAAGAATCCCGGCCAGGACTTGGACACGACACCCGGGTCGCTCACTTTGGTGCCAGCGGCAACCCGTCCGAGCAATGACAGTGCCATGGCGAGTCGATGATCATGGTGTGGCTCGACGGTTGCCGACCGGATCGGCGAACCCACCACGTCCAGTCCATCGCCATCCTCCACCACCGTGACCCCGAACTTGCGCAACTCCCTTGCCAGATCGCCGATCCGGTCGCTTTCCTTGTTGCGTACGAAACCCACTCCGCGGATCCGCGAACGTCCGACGGCACATGCCGCAAGGACGGCAACCGTAGGAACGAGATCGGATGAATCGCGCAGGTTGACGTCCACTGCTTGTAGGCCGTCGGCGGGCTCACGCGTCACCACCATGTCGCCATCTTCGACACGCACGTCTGCACCCATCCGACGAAGGATGTCGAAGATCACACGGTCGGATTGCATCTCGATCGTTGCGGCTCGCCTGACACGAACCGAACCACCTGCAATTGCCGCTAGCGCGGCTGGATACGAGGCTGACGAAGCATCGGGCTCGATATCGATGGTCGTGGCACGATAACGACCATCCTCGACTTCGACCGTGCGTCCATCGAACTGCACGTTCGCCCCGAAACGAGTCATCAACTTCGCCGTCATGGAGATGTAGGAGGAAGACACGACATCGCCAGACAACTCGATGCGCAGACCCCCATCGAGTCGTGGCCCGATCATCATCAATGCAGAGACGAATTGACTCGAAACCGCTCCGCTCATCGTCACCGAGCCACCGCGGAGATTGCCTCGCTGTACCGAAATCGGAAGTCCCGGACCGCCATCGACGGTCGCTCCCAGCGACCTGAGAGCGTCGACGAGTTCCCCGAAGGGACGCTCGCGAAGGCGTCCCTCTCCCGAGACGGTCGTGCGACCCATACGAAGCGACGCCAGTGCAATCAGGAAGCGTGAAGTCGTTCCCGCCAACCGTGCATCCACCGAAATGTCGTTCGTTTTTCCTGAATCAAACGGTCCGGCAACGGTGAGTACCCCATCTCCACCGCTGATCTCCGAGCCGAGCGAACCAAGGGCATTCGCCATTGCCTCGACGTCGTCCCCCGCCGGAACGTTCGTCAGGATGCTCGCTCCATCGGCCATCGCCGCCAGAACGAGTGCTCTATTGGCGATCGACTTGGATCCAGGAACATCCACGACCATGTCGACAGGACCACCGTGACCAATGGATATCTCGCGTTCGAAACTCTGCCGACTCATCACGACACCGTCATCGTCACGAATCTCAAATGAACGTCTGCACAACCGGCTTGAAGCCACGCGCGATGAGCCCACCTCGGAACAAGTCGCGAGAGGGTTGTTCGACGATCAACACCAGGACACCCTGGTTGCCTTCGGCCGAGTGGGCGACCTCGAAGTTGGCCACGTTGACGCCGAGCTCTGCGGCGATCGCAAAGATCTCGGCTGCCGCGCCCGTGCGGTCGGGAATGGGAATCCTGAACTCCACGACATCGCCAAGTTCGCGGAGACGGGCGGGCA
>JBDKEO010000174.1:0-9771 GCA_039795205.1 Actinomycetota bacterium | reverse complement strand
CGGGGTGCCTGACTGATCCACATCATGTACGGCATCGCGTCTTCGAACAAGCGATCACACCTGCCCAGAACGTCGACGAGCACGGAGGCGAGATCTGTCCTCGAGCGATCATCGAGGTCGGCCAGGCGAGCCGTTCGAGTGACGGGCGCGAGGACGATCGACACTGGGTAGATCGGAGCGTCGTGCATCCATGCCGACCACGTGCCGTGAGTGGCGAGAGCGCGATCGCCAGGCTGGACATCGGGCGACCATGCTGCCTCGATCAATCGCTCCTGACGTCTGGGTACATGATCGAACGCGTAGATCTGGCCATGAGGATGGTCGATCGTTGCCCCCACGCTTGCACCACGGTTCTCGAACACGAGGACGAACTCGACGTCAGGTTCTTGCAGCAAAGCGGTGGTACGTGCCGCCCACGTGTCGATCACGTTGCGCACGCCGTCCACTCCCAATCCCGCAAGGCTTGTGTCGTGGTCGGCGGAATAGAGCACCACTTCGCACCGGCCTTCCCCGAGGGCAGGCCAACGGTTGGGGATCGCCTTCACCTCGTACTGCTCGGGTGCTTCCAGTCCTCCCACGCAGAATGGGCAGCTAGCTGACGGTCGATTAGGGCGGTTCTGCCTGCTCGCCACGATGTGCACCCGAGTGCCCAAGTGTCGATCGCGCCTCATGTCACTCATTGCACGCGCTCCATGTGCACGAGGATGCCAGAGGCGGGAAGCAGAGGCGGCATGGGTAACCCAACGTCGGCAAGTTGAGAGCCCGTAGCTATGACACCATGCTCCACCCATCTCGGCAGTCCACGGTGTAGCGCCCAAGTTGGTTTACCCAGTGGCACGAGTGCGCAGCGGTAGTTGTTTGCTGCATCCAGACCTTCGACACGGATGGGTGCGGTCTCGTGCCGCGGACCACTACCTCTGGAGGCAACGATGAGAAGCGCCTCGGCCCGATCTTTGGCGATGATCGCATGTTGGTGGATCAGGTGATCCGGGTGATTCCCGAATCGAGTGACTCCTGTATGAACGAGCTGGCGGAATCGTTTGTGCACCGTGATCACTTCACTCAACCTGTCCAGATCGTGTTCGGACGCGGAGAGCAAGTCCCACTCGACACCGAGCCAGAACGGCAATGCGGAAAGCGCGCGGAACGACAGTGAATGGCGACGACCAGTCGTGTGGCAGACGGGAGCGCCGATGTGCGCGCCGAGCATCTCGGGCGGGATGAAGCGCATTGCTCCACGTTGAATCTCGAGTCGATCGAGAGCGTCGATGGAGTCGCTCGTCCAGAAACGAGTGACGTGGTGGGCCATCCCTGCATCGATTCTTCCGCCTCCCGAAGCACACGATTCGAATTCCACGTGCGGATGGGCCTTCCTCAGTCTCGAGATCAGTTCGTATGTCCCGAGGGTTTGCTGGTGTGCACCAGGTGCCACCAGATCGCGATTGTGATCCCACTTCACGTGTGAGATGGGCAGTCGCGCAAGGAGACGATCGATGGAAGTGAAGAGGTGCTCGCGAACTTCGCGTCGAGACAAGTCGAGTACCAATTGATGTCGACCCGTGAGATGGTGCTGCCGAGCTTCGCCAAGTACCCAATCGGGATGTTCGCGATAGAGATTCGAGTTCGGGTTGATCATCTCGGGCTCGAACCACAAACCAAACTGCATGCCGAGTGACGTCACCAACTCTGCGAGTGGCTCGAGTCCGTTCGGCCACACGTCGGGATCCACCTCCCAATCTCCGAGACCTGCCGTGTCGTCGCGCCGACCACGGAACCATCCGTCGTCGAGCACGAAACGCTCGGCGCCGACGCGTGCTGCACGCCGCGCAAGTTCGAAGATCTTTTCATTGTCGTGCTGGAAGTACACCACCTCCCACGTGTTCACGATGACGGATCGCTTCGAAGGCGGAGAATTCGCGCGTAGATGTTGGTGGAACGCATTGCTGACACCAGACAGACCCTCACTGCTTCTGGTGACGAGGAAAGGCGGCGTGCTGTACGACTCATTTTCGCCAAGGGTGACTTCGCCGGGGGCGAGGAGCTCCTGCGCGGTGATCGTGCGAAGGTCGGCAGTGACGGCATCACAGGTCAGTTGGAAGTTGCCACTCCAAGCGAAGTGAACACCCCATGCTTCGCCGCGGGACTCCGTCGTTGACCGTTCCATGCAGATCACTGACGGGGACTGTTGATGAGACGTGCGTCCTCTCCGCGACGACGATGTCACGACCGAGCGGCCCCACCTGATCCGTTCTTCGACGAACTCCATTGCGTGCCGTCCACCATGGAGCAGCAGCTCGTCCAGATGTTGAGGCACGGGAAGTGTCAATGCCAGTGCGTGTACACCCAAATCCTGGTTGCCCAGGTTGGTGACCGTTGCCTGAAGAGTGAGGACTCCTGATTCGTGCAACTGGGCAGAAATCCTGAGGCTTGCCTGTAAGTCGTCGTCAGTGAAGTCCAAAGTGATTGCTTCGCCCGACACCTTCTCGGAGGAGAACCCAAAGTTGATGGTGAGTGCCTTGCCGTTCCGCGTGAGTACGACCCCCGGCTCGCCGAACCAGCCAGTAGCGGGATTGGTTACGAGGGATGGGGCAGCGGGTCTGTCGAGACCGGCTGGCGGTATCAGGTGATCGATCAGATCGTCGGTGACGGGGGCCGCGTGCTCGTGACCTAGATGAACCAGTCGAGGAATGTCGGAGTCGTGGAGGAAGGTTGCCACGTGGGCGCCTGCCATCACGCGCCGTAACTCGCGAGCCATGTGGCGAGGCTACCGATCAGCCTTCAGGAGAGCCGATCGAACAGTGCTAGCAGTCGGCGTGCCGGCTTCTGTGTACGCCGTTCGATGCGGTCGGCCCACTCGGGCAGCCGACTCAACGCATTGATTCCGATCCATCGCAGCGGTTCGGGCTCCCATCTCGGCGAACGGTGATTGACCCAGGGCAGTGTGGTGATTTCATCTTCTGATCCCGCGATGAGCGCCCCCACGGTTCGTCCTGCAAGATGCGAGGCCGCAACACCATCGCCCGAGTAGCCGCCCATGGTGACGAGCCGTTGTTCGCGGTCGATCGTCACGGATGGGTGCCAGTCGCGTGGCACAGCAAGTGGTCCGCCCCAGCGGTGCGTGATGTTCGCCGACCGAGTGGCGGGGAACATTTCGTGCATGGTGTCGATGATCTGTTGATGCACCCGCGGCGAGACATCGAGCTTTGGCGAGATGCGACTTCCGAAGGGATAACCGATACCTCGCCCACCGAATGCGATTCGCCCGTCGGCGGTCCGCTGGGCATAGGTCACCATGTTCCGTCCATCAGCAACCGTGACGCGGCTCTCCCAACCAATCTCACTCCACACCACATCACTCAACGGCTCGGTAGCCACCATGTAGGACCAAATTGGCAACACTGCTCGACGTTCGCGTTCCAATTGTGGCGTGAACCCTTCCGTTGCCCGCACTACCCACTCACACCCAACTCTTCTTCCATCAGTAAGCAGCACGTTGCCCGGCTGGATCGAGCGAACTCGAGTGTTGCTCACGATTCTCACACCGAGCTCGCGAGCAACTCGAACGAGACCGTTCAGCAACTTGAGCGGGTGAAGCGCCGCGCAGTGGGGAGAGTAGAGACCTCCACGAGCGCCCTCGACACGAAGCAAGGAATTCACGGATTCGGTCTCGAGCATCGCAACATCGTCGAATCCATGCCGCATGAACATTGCCGCTTGTTCGTGAAGGCGTCCTTGGTGAGCCGGGTTGGTCGCGACTGTCAAGGTTCCGCCGCGTGCCCAGTCGCAGTCGATCTGGTTGTCGTTGATGAACCTCTCGACATCGACGACCGTCTGATTCATCGCGGTCTGCATCCGTCGTGCTTGATCGAGGCCGTGCAGTTTGGAGAGGTCGTCAAGGCCCACCGGGAAAAGCGCGCTACACCATCCGCCATTTCGACCGCTGGCGCCAAAGCCGGGTTCTTTGGAGTCAACAACTATGACGCCTATAGAAGGCTGAAGTTTCTTCAGTGCGATTGCCGCCCATAGCCCCGAATAGCCCGCCCCGACGATGGCAACTTCTTGTTGGGTTTCCAAGGTGTCAGAGGCGAAGTCAACCCGACACGATCCCCAAAGAGAGATTGGCCAATCAGACACAGGATCACTCTTGCAGGAGGGGAGAAATGTCTGCGATATCCCCCACAAGGTGCATGAGTGAAGATAAGTTTTTATCTCTTGGAAAAAAGTTTCTTCACGGGGGCCCTTGGTCGCTTCGCCATTGCTGGTGTGCTCTTGGTGGGCGTATTGGTATGGGGCTGGCCGATCAACAAGCTCGCTGAAGCGGCTGGCTCCGGGAACGCCAAGGTCACCATCTGTCATCGCACCAGAGCAACCACGAATCCGTACCGCAGAATCACCGTCTCGAGGAATGCTGCGAAGAGTAATTCGGGTCACAAACGGCATTCGGGTGATCCTTGGATTTCGACGTCGGCGAATGCGAATGGAACGAACTGGGGCGACATTATTCCGAGCATCGATACCGCTGGGAACGCTCTGAGCCCAAACCCAATGATGAATTTCAAATCACCTGGAACTCCCGAAGAAGAACGTGGGTATGCGATCTGGTACGGGACTGGCTCGTATTCCGGTGCTTGTGCGGCGATGACAACCAAAGAATATGTTCAGCACTATGTTAACGCTCGCCCATCAGGCGAGTCAGAGAGTGCTGCGCTGACCGCTGTTGCAACTGAACTCGATGAATACCCAGCAAACGAGGATGCGGCCTTAAGGGAGAGTATCGGCTCGACGTTCAGTTCGTGGTTCTCCACACAAGGAATCACAAGTTTGAGCACTTTCAATACAAAGGTTGAAGAAAAGGCGCCCTCCGCTACGACAAACGTTGCCACGAGCGTCACGAGTGGTGGGTCGGCAACGCTAAACGGAACAGTGGATTCGCAAGGCAAGAACATGAGGTATTGGTTCGAATACGGAACAACAACCGCATTGGGAACTGAAACCACCACATCGAGTTCGCAAGTTTTGAACGGCGCAGTATCCGCATCCTTGACCGGGCTCACTCCGGGTGTCACGTACCACTTTCGGGTGGTCCTCTATTTCTTCAAGGCCGGTGCAACTGCCGACGACGACGTGGAGCAGTTCATTTATGGTGACATCCTCACGTTTTCGACAGCGAAGGCGGGTCAGCACATTGACTTGACATCGCCTCCGGACAAGAAGGTGCCTGATGGCACGTTCACGATTTCGTCGACTGCGAAGCGCACCGATACGAGTGCGGCAAATGGACTGTTGGTGAGTTATTCGTCGTCGGATACGAGTGTTTGTACGGTGGGTGCGAGTTCGTTGAGTGGTAGTGCGTCGGTTGCAACAGTGACGATCGTTGCTGCGGGAACGTGCACGATCGTGGCGAGTCAGGGTGGAAACGCCTCGTACGACCCAGCTACAAACGTGACCGACAACATCCTGATCACGAAGGCTGCCCAAAATATCGATCTAACGTCACCACCCGACAAAAACCCAACAGATCCACCCTTCACCATTTCTTCGACTGCAAAGCGTTCTGATACGAACGCGGCTAATGGTTTGTCGGTTTCGTATTCGTCGTCCACGCTTGGTGTTTGCACGGTGGGTTCAACCACATTGAGCGCGAATGTGAGTTCGGCAACAGTGACGATTGTGGCTGCGGGGACGTGCACGATTGTCGCTAGTCAAGGTGGGAATAGTTCTTATGACCCGGCCACGAATGTGACCGACAACATCGACATCTCTAGTTTGGTTGCGGCGACCTCGTCAACTTCTTCACCGCCTACGTCGGCTGCGCCGAGTCCGTCAGTCGCGGCAACCACCACTACAACCACGATCGCAGCAGCAACGACTTCTACAACGACGACCACGCCCTCGCGGCGGATCACGATTTGTCACCGCACGATGGCCGGCACGTTCGTGGAGATCACGGTGGATCGTAATTCGCTCGGCGGCCACGGTCAGCACGGCACGGACATCATCCCCGCTCCAGCAGGCGGCTGTGGTCGAGCGGCCATAGATCAGTTCCTCTCCAGCACGACGACGCTCCCACGCGGCCGGATCACGATTTGTCACCGCACCATGGCTGGCACGTTCGTGGAGATCACGGTGGATCGCGATTCGCTCGGAGGCCACGCGAATCACGAGACTGACATCATCCCCGCACCCGTTGGGGGTTGTGGTGTCCTTTCGACCGACTCGAACAACGACCCAGAGCCGAACGGCAGAACGTCGAGTGCTGAGCCGCGTCGAATCACCATTTGTCACTGGAACGCTTCTGATTCGTACGTTCAGATCACCGTTGACGCAAACGGGTTGAACGGTCACGGAGATCACCCGAACGACATCATTCCCGCACCGGCAGGCGGTTGCGGTCGCGCAAGCGTGCAGCGAGTTCTGTCGAGCACTACGACGACGACACTTGCTCCAGGATCGCTAGAGGATACGCAGCAGAAGCTCGACGAGGAACGCAAGGGCGGCAAGGACAAGTCGATCCTCGATGTCGTGAACCTCGACGCTGAGCCCAAGCCGGGTGGTGGCGGTGGTGGCACCATCGAGATCGATCCGAAGAAAGATGGTCCGGGCGTCCAGTTGTTGGACGCCAAGACGAACGACCCCAACGTGAAGGTGGACGTCAAGTCTTCGGGATCCGACTACAACAAGACCGACACCTGGGTCAACGAGGGTTTCGGCTCCTACTGCTGGAAGATCGAGTCATTCAACGGTGAGTACTCGTACATCTTGCCGAATCCGCCCAATCCGCCGGATTCTCGGTACGCAGGACTCGCTTACAGCGCTGTGAAAGTCAAGGCAGGTTCGGTGGTCGAATCGGACCCCAACTACCAGGCGAACACGGTGTTCATGAATCCCGCCCCGGGATCCATGGTGTGGCCGGATGTCAACAAGAACGGCATTCTTGATCCGGGCGGGCAGGGCGGTGGCACTCTTGGCGACAAGGCCATCAGTCACATCATCCTGTGTGTCGGCGAGACGGAATTTCCGGAAATTCTGACGACCACCACCACGACGACGATCCCGAGTGGAACCACGTCGACGACGGTCGCAGGAACGACGACGACCATTGTGGGCTCTACGACTTCGGCTCCCGTGCGGCCCACGACCACCACGGTGCGTCCGACCGCCACCACGACGCGTGCCACCACGACGACAGTGCGTTCGACGGCTACGACTGCACGTGCAACGACTACGACGGTGCGTGCTACTGCAACGACGCAGGCACCATCGATTCAGGCCACCACCACGGTGCCTGGTTCGACCAACACGACGATTGGCGGGACAGCGACCACTCAACCAGGTTCACCCACCACTACATCTGGTCCCTCTGCGACGACTCAACCTGGTTCGCCGACTACGACCACGGGGTCGTCGGCCACCACTCAGCCTGGTTCGCCCACGACCACCGTTCCTGATAGCACGCCCCCGATCGTGATCGAGTTGGACGTTCCGGAAGATGGCTTCACCAAGCAGTCGGTGATAGTCGAACTGCTGGTCAGCACGGGTTCAAAGACGGAAACAGTGTTCTTGGAGGTCGACTTGAAGAGGTTCAGCGTCGATGTCCCGCAGCAGGTCGTGGTGTTGCCCGCAACCGGCGTGCAAGCAACCGGAAATTCGGGAGTCTTCGCGCAGGCCTTGGCAGGATTCGGAGCACTTCTCGCTGGCGCGATGTTGCTGTTCCTCGGCCGCTCACGCCGCCGAAGCCACTAACTAGTTAATTGTCGAGCGAGATCAGTATGGCGAAATCGCTTGACACGTCGCCTTTGCCACGCAGGCGTGCCCACAGTGCAGGGAGCACCCAGATCATCGAAATCGCGTGGTAGGCAAGCCCGTATTTCTTTCGTATCGCTCGATCAACCCTGACAGCATCGGATCCTGAGACAAGGCGAGCGGTTGCCTCTGTGGCTGTGGCACCTGGGAGTACCTTTCCTTTCCTGTCGCAGGGCGTGAGCGTTACGCGCGGGTTGTTGCGGATTCGTTTGACCTTGCCCGCGTGTTCCTCGGTAATGACACCGAGTTCGTCACCTACTCGGGCCACCCACACAGCAGTGGGAACTGGTTCACCATTTCGACGAAAGGTGACGAGCGATAGGTATTTTTTGTCTGCGAGTGCCATGTCGACTCCTAGGTAGTCGAGTCTAGTGATCGTGCTGCCTGACTATCTTGTAGCTCGTGCCGCCAATTGGAGTAGCCATAGCCGCGTTGCTTACTTCGGGCGTCGGAACTCTGGGAGGTCTGGGTGGAGCGATCATGCTCGTTCCGTTCCTCGTGCTGACGGGAATGCCGGTGAGCCAAGCGGCGCCGCTGGGGCTCGTCTCAGTCGTTGCCGCCTCGTCGGCCGCCGCGCGTCGTCAGATGAATGAACACACCACCAACCATCGGTTGGGTGTCGTCACGGAGACCGCATCGACCGCAGGAGCAGTGGCTGGCGCGTTCGCCGCGGGATTGATCTCCGAAACGGTGCTCACGTACACGCTCGCTGCAGTTGCGGTGTTTGCTGCCTTGGCTGGTGGCAAGCGAAAGGGTGTGCGGTGGAAGCCGGATCCTTCCGTCTCCAAAGAGGACGTCGGCGAGTGGGTCGGTTCGTTGAATGGCGCTTACTCGCTGAATGGAGACGTGGTGCCGTACTACCCGAAGCGGGTTGCGGCTGGCCTCGTGGCGATGGGTGTGTCAGGTGTTGTGACGGGAATCTCGGGCGTCGGTGGCGGATTCATCAAGACCCCTGCAAAGAGCGAGTTGATGCACGTTCCCGTCAAGGTCTCGTCCAGCACCACCACGTTTTCGATCGGGATTACCGCGGCGGCCGCGCTGTTGGTGAAGGCGATGCACGGGGATCTCGACGTCGAACTTGCTGCGATGGTCATCCTTGGTTCTCTGGTCGGTGGTGTCATCGGTTCCCGTGTGCAGTCGAAACTGTCGCCCCCCACGGTTCGTAAGTTCCTTTCGGTCTTGTTGCTCGTCGTAGCCGCAATCCTGGTGGCCCGCGCATGAACACCCGCGTCGACCCAACACAAGCGGCGGCTGAGGAACGCGTGGGTCTCGTGGTGTGGCGAACCCTGTTGGTTGCAGCGGCACTGGCACTCGTCGGTGTGTTGCTGCCCTCTGAGGTTGGCGAACCGATCGAGATTGCTGCCATCGCCATCGTGACCGCCATCCCGCTCGTGCGAGTCGCATGGCTGATCAAACGATGGTCCGCCCTCCGCGACATGAAGTACGTCTGGTGGGCTGTCTTGTTGCTCGTGCTCGTGGCCGTGGGGCCGGTACTCGCCCTTTTCGGCAACTAGCGCGTCGTGAACTCGGCGGCGGTGGCTCCACCGCCCCACGTGGTGACGAAGGTGTAGGCATCTCCGCGCACGATGGTTTCACGCCACTCGAGTGGCCCGTTCTTGTGTTCGGTGTACCGCTCGACGAAGAACACCGCTTGCCGCGCGTCGATGCCGAGGAGTTGGCGGGTTTGAGCATCGGGCAGTTGCGGGTGAATTCGTTCCCACCCGCTCACTGGCTGAATTCCTGCGAGTCTGCCCAACTCTGCGTAGACGGCAGTGTGCCTGAAGTCCACCTCGAAGAGTGGTTTCACCATGTTTGCCGGCATCCAGATGTCGTCCACGGCAAACGGCGTGCCGTCGACGAGTCGCAGTCTTCTCAGGTGGAAGAGGTGCACACCACCATCAAGCTGAAGGCGGTGCGCTTTGTCGGCATCCACGACTCGATCGAGCGTGAGGACTTCACTGTCTTGGC
>JBDKEO010000170.1:0-3292 GCA_039795205.1 Actinomycetota bacterium | reverse complement strand
CCGTGAGGGCGAGGCGCTTCTGTTTGCGGATCTGCCGCAGACGTTCGCCGAGTTGGCGGGCAAAACCCAGATCTTCTGCCGCCTCGTCGGTCGGGTTCTGGGCGTCGGTCACGATGCCCTCTCACGCAGATCGGTCAACATCACGCCTGCAACTATTGCAGCAGTCTCTGCCCGAAGCACGAAATCGCCCAGGCTGACCTTTTTGTCGAAGCCGCCGAGTTCCTCTTCGGTGAAGCCGCCTTCGGGGCCGATCACCACGAATCGATCATCTGGCGTCAAAGGATCACCGTTTGGTTCGGCAACCGCTGCACCGGCACGGGCCAGGTCGGCGACACTTCCTGTAACGGAGAGAACCGGAAGTCGCGTGCGACGACTCTGCATGGCTGCTTCACGCGCCACCTTGGTCAAGCGTTCCATGTTCCTCTCGCGGCGATCGTCTTCCCACTTCACTACCTGCCGCCGAGCGGACGCAACGATGACGATGTCGTCCACCCCCACTTCGGTCAACTTCTGCACCGCGAGTTCGGGCTTTTCCCCCTTCACTGGCACGAAGCCCACGCCTACTCGCCACGAGGGTTCGACCTCCCGATTCACCTCGGAGATGACATGTACCTCGCCGTTTGCAGCAATCGATGCCATGCACCAAGCCCCTTGCCCGTTGCTCACGGAGACTTCGTCGCTCTCACGAATTCTCAGCACACGGAGCAGGTGATGAGCATCGTCATCGTTCAGTTCAGGCGAGTTGATGTTGTCGACGAATACATGCGCCGCAGATCGGCGCAAACGTTCGATCACGAGAACGCCGACTTGATCTTTTGGAACAACCCTGAGTCGCCACCCGACACGTGCTCACCACGCTCCGCCGCGAACTTGCGCAGCAAATCACGTTCGGCATCGCTCAACTTGGTGGGGGTTTCCAACACGATCCGTGCGCGCAAGTCGCCACGACCTCGCCCTCTTCCACCGGTGGCGAGGCGCGGAACACCGCGACCCTTCAACACGAACTCCTTGCCGAACTGCACCCCGGCGGGAACGACCAACACCTCGTCGCCATCGAGTGTGGCGAGCGTCAACTCGGTGCCGAGGGCTGCCTGTGCGATCGACACCACGACATCGGTGACGAGGTCGTCTCCGTCGCGTTGGTAGGTGGGGTGATCCGCCACTCGCAGGTGCACGTACAGATCACCTGGCATGCCTCCACGTGGACCAACTGCACCTTTTGCACCAAGGCGCAACGTTTGACCATCGGCGATTCCGGCAGGCACGTCCACCGTGTAGGTCATCTCACGCTCGCGACGACCGTCGCCACGACATGTCCCACATGGCGACTCGATCACCATGCCCATGCCGCCGCATCGACCGCAGGCCGACGTGGTGACCATTTGGCCGAGCATGCTTTGGCGAACTCGACGCACTTGACCAGTGCCGCGACACTCAGCGCACGAGGTGGGCGAGGTGCCCGCTTTCGCACCCGTCCCGGTGCACTCGTCACACACGACAGCAGTACGTACGCGCACCTCCGTGGTGCAACCGAACACTGCTTGCTCGAAGGCGATGTCTGCCACCGTCTCCACGTCACGTCCGCGCGGCGGTCCGCTCGGGCCGCGTGAGCCACCACCGAACGGCGATGCACCGCCGAAGAATGCATCGAAGATGTCGCCGAAGCCGCCCATGCCGAAGGGATCGCCGCCACCGGCAGTCGAACCGACACCGGCTTCACCGAATTGGTCGTAACGCGCACGCTTGTCCGGATCAGACAACACCTCGTAGGCGCGAGATACTTCCTTGAACTGTGCCTCCGCGTCTGGGTCGTCCGGGTTGGCATCGGGATGCAGCTCACGCGCCTTCTTGCGGTACGCCTTCTTGATCTCGTCGGCAGACGCTCCACGAGCGACGCCGAGCAATGCGTAGAAGTCTTGTGCCATCGGGCTCAGCCCTCGGCCAGGCGCCGACCGAGTCGGTCACTCACCACTTCGACGGTGGCAAGCGCCTGCGGGTAGTTCATACGGGTGGGCCCGAGGACACCCACGGTGCCCACCTGAGTTCCATCCGCGATCACCGGTGAGAGCACCACCGAACATGCGGCCAACGGCTCCACTCCGTGCTCCGCGCCGATGGCCACCGTCAAACCGCGATTGATCATGTCGCGCACGAGCGACACCATCACGTACTGCTGTTCGAGCGTATGCAACACGGAGCGCACGATCTCCACGGCATCGAACGCCTCGGCCATCGCCGATGCGCCGCCCACGAACACCGACTCGTCCGCTTTGCGTGTCGTCACTGCCGTGAGAACACGACTCGAAATTTCATCGATCAACTTGTTGCCCGACAACACGAGCGGTCCCATTTCTGCAAGTGACTTACCCACCATCATCTTCGAGAGGTGCTTGGTGACATCTGCAAGTTGATCGTCACTGAGCATCACGGCCAGATCGATCGGCTCGCTCTCTACTGCTCCGTTCGACATCACCACCACGAAGGTGGCGTGGTGCTGTGACAAACCGACGAGTTGCACCGACCGCACCGTGGCGACTTCCGTCTTCGGCCCCAAGACGACGGCGGCGTAGTTGGTGAGCTGAGCAAGCAACATGCTCGTGCGCTGCAGCGTCTCTTCCAGGCGCCCGTGCGCCATGTCGAAGAACTGTCCGACCTGAACCTGCGTCGACTGCGCGAGCGCGCCTTTGGGTGCAACATGATCGACGAAGTAGCGGTATCCCTTGTCGGTGGGGATACGGCCTGCCGAGGTATGGGGCTGGACGAGATACCCCTCCTGCTCGAGGTACGACATGTCGTTACGCACGGTGGCCGACGAGACGTTCAGCCCCGCAGACTTGACGATGTGCGCGGAACCGACGGGCTGTCCCGTCGTGATGTACTCCTGCACCACGGCGCAGAGAATCGCGGACTTTCGCTCGTCAAGCATGTGAAATCAGGATACCCACCGCCCAAATTGGGGGTGAGACCGTGCCTACTTGCCCGAGACCGCCTTGTACCGGGCCAACGATTCCTCGCGCTCCACGGAGTGGTCGACGATCGGCGCCACGTATGGGTTGAGCATGCCGAGCCCCCAGGGCTGGTGCACCATGTTGTCGGCGACGTCCGCCAGTTGCGGCAGCCACTCACGCACGTACTTACCCTGAGGGTCAAACTTCTCTCCTTGTGCCACTGGATTGAAGATGCGGAAGTACGGGGCGGCATCGGTGCCCGTGCCGGCCGTCCACTGCCATCCGTGGTTGTTCGAGGCGATGTCACCATCGACGAGGTGACGCATGAAGTGGCGCGCACCCCA
>JBDKEO010000157.1:0-3433 GCA_039795205.1 Actinomycetota bacterium | reverse complement strand
CGTACTTGGGATGACGAACGCGCTCGACGATCGAGATCACGATCGTCTTGTCCATCTTGTTCGACACCACGACGCCCTCGCGGACCTTGCGTGCCTGACGAACTTCGGTGTTGATTGCTTCAGTCATCTGTTTCTCACTTCGCTTCTGCCGCAGCGATTTCGTGCTGACGGATCAGGGTGTTGATACGGGCGATCTGGCGACGCACCTTGCCCAACTCCGACGAGGAGTCGAGCTGACCGGTGGCATGGCGGAAGCGCAGGTTGAGCGCCTCCTGCTTGGTCACGCGCAGCTCTTCCACGAGGGAAGCCAGATCGAGTTCCTTCAGTTCCTTCAATTCGCGGGCCATCTCAGATCATCTCCTCACGGCTGATCACACGTGCCTTGATCGGCAGTTTCTGCACTGCGCGACTCAGGGCCTGGTGGGCAACTGCCGACTCGGGGTAGGACAACTCGAACAGGATGCGACCGGGCTTGACCACGGCCACCCACAACTCGGGGTTTCCCTTGCCCGAACCCATGCGGGTTTCGGCTGGCTTCTTCGTCACCGACTTGTCGGGGAACACGTTGATCCAGACCTTGCCACCACGCTTGATGTGACGGGTCATGGCGATACGTGCAGCCTCGATCTGACGAGCGGTGATCCAACCCGGCTCGAGAGCCTGGATGCCGTACTCGCCGAACGCCAACTCGGTGGCACCCTTGGAGACTCCTCCGGTGCGGCCGCGATGGTGCTTGCGGTGCTTGACCTTCTTCGGCGACAACATGTCAGCCCTCCCGTCCGAACTTCGGCGTCTCGTGAGAATCCACGATCCTGCGCTGGATGTCCTCTTCCTCGGCGAGCAAGCGCTCGAACTCGGGGTCGGCTTCCTTCACGAGCGGTGTCACTTCGACTTCGTCGGTGTCTGCGGTGCGCGGGCCAGCAGAGGTGACGACGCGCATCGTCGGCTCGATCGAGCCCGAGGTTTGACCCACGGCCATCGCCGCCTCGCGTGCAATGCGCTCATCCGAGACGCTCTTGTACGGCAGGATCTCACCCTTGTACAGCCACACCTTCACGCCGATACGACCGGCCGAGGTGGATGCTTCACGGAAGCCGTAGTCGATGTCGGCACGCAGCGTGTGCAACGGCACGCGACCTTCGCGGTACCACTCGGTGCGGCACATTTCTGCGCCACCGAGACGACCGGAGCACTGGATACGAATGCCCTCGGCACCGTACTTCTGCGCGTTCTGCACCGCGCGCTTCATGGCACGACGGAAGGCGATGCGGTTGACCAACTGATCGGCTACACCCTGGGCGACGAGCGCCGCGTCGAGTTCCGCCTGCTTGATCTCGGTGATGTTCAACTGCACCTTGTTGTTGCCCGTCATCTTGGTCAAACCGGCGCGCAACTCATCAGCCTTCTGACCCTTGCGACCGATCACGATGCCCGGACGTGCGGTGTGCACGTCGATGCGCAGCTTGTCGCGGGTGCGCTCGATCTCGATGCGGCTGACGGCGGCGTCGGCCAGCTGAGTGTTCAAGTACTCGCGGATCTTCCAGTCCTCGGTGAGGTACTGGCGATATTCCTTGGTCGAGAACCAACGACTCTTCCAGTCGGTCGTGACTCCCAGGCGGAAGCCGTACGGATTGATCTTCTGGCCCATCAGTTCTCCTCGCCGGACTCTGTCTTGGCGTCTTCGGTGGTCGTATTGTCGGTCGACTCGCTCTGCTCGGCTGCCGGCTTCTGCGCGGACTTGGCCCGAGCGCGGCTGGCGGCGACGCGTGCGGCGCGACCCGACGTCTTGGCTTGACCCTTGGCACTCTGCTTCGCCTCGCGGACGGCCAGCTGTGCATCGGTCATCGTCTCGACGACGATCGTGATGTGGCACGTGCGCTTGAAGATGCCGCCAGCGCGACCCTTGGCGCGCGGACGGAAACGCTTCAGCGTCGGGCCTTCGTCGGCGAAGCACGCCTTCACGTACAGATCGTCGGCGTCCTTCGAATCGTTGTTCACGGCGTTCGCCACTGCCGACGCGAGCAACTTGCGTACGTCGTGGGCGGCGTCACGCTGCATGAGAGCGAGCATGTTGTCGGCCGACTTCACGTCGAGGCCGCGCACGTGGTTCAACACCATGCGCACCTTGCTCGCCGACATCCGCACGTTCATCGCCTTGGCGCGGGTGCCGCTCGACACTCCCGCCTTGCGCGTGGCTTCGTTCAACTTTGGGCCGGTCATGGCTTACTTCTTCCCTGCCGCTGCAGGCGCGGCCTTCTCTTGTGACGCGTGGAACTTGAAGGTGCGCGTCGGCGAGAACTCGCCGAGCTTGTGACCCACCATCGACTCGCTCACGTACACCGGTACGTGCTTGCGACCGTCGTGCACGGCGAACGTGTGGCCCACCATGTCCGGGATGATCGTGCTGCGGCGCGACCAAGTCTTGATCACTTTGCGATCGCCACTTTCGTTCATGGCGTCGAGCTTCTTCAACAGGTGCTCGTCTACGAAAGCACCCTTCTTCAAACTGCGAGACATGTGTTAACCCCGTGCCTTTCCTGAACGACGACGACGAACGATGAGCGACTGCGACGCCTTGTTCTTGTTGCGCGTGCGACGCTCGGGCTTGCCCCATGGCGACACCGGCGGACGGCCACCGGAGGTCTTGCCCTCACCACCACCCATCGGGTGATCGACGGGGTTCATGGCCACACCACGAGACTGCGGACGCACACCCTTCCAACGGTTGCGACCGGCCTTGCCGATCTTGATCAACTCGTGCTCGGCATTGCCGACTTCGCCCACCGTGGCGCGGCAGTCGATCGGCACGCGACGCATTTCCGAGCTCGGCATACGCAACGTGGCGTACGCGCCTTCCTTGGCGACGAGCTGCACGGCCATGCCTGCGGAACGAGCGACCTTGCCACCCTGACCCGGGCGCAATTCGATGTTGTGCACCATGGTGCCCACCGGCATGTAACGCAGCGGCATTGCATTGCCCACCTTGATGTCGGCCTTCGGACCGCTCTGCACGCGCATGCCCACCTCGAGACCCTTCGGGGCGAGGATGTAGGACTTGGTGCCGTCGGCGTAGTGCAACAACGCGATGCGGCACGTGCGGTTCGGGTCGTACTCGATCGCTGCGACCTTCGCATCGAAGCGGTCGTAGTTGCGCTTGAAGTCGACCACGCGGTACTGCTGCTTGTGGCCGCCACCCTGGTGACGCGAGGTGATGCGACCGTGCGCGTTGCGTCCACCCTTGCTCGTCTTCTTGCGGACAAGGGTCTTCTCCGGCTTCGACTTGGTGATGTCGGCGAAATCCGACGTCGTCTGGAAGCGGCGTCCCGCGCTCGTTGGTCTGCGTTTACGAATTGCCATTGCCCATTCCTCAGTTCTCGAACAGCGGGATTTCGTTGCCCGCTTCCAGGGTGACGATTGCGCGCTTGGAGTCGGC
>JBDKEO010000112.1:0-4002 GCA_039795205.1 Actinomycetota bacterium | reverse complement strand
GCGTCTGCACCCGATCGAACTGCTGACCGTCCGTGAAGTACTGGGTCCATGCCGTCACGTTGTTGTAGTCGGTCGACGTCCAGTAATAGCCCTTGTCAAAGTCTCCGAGCGGCACATCCCGAGCACGCACCACGTTGTAGACGAGATCCAGTTCGTCCTTGGATGGCAAGAACCAATCGGATTGGCCGTTGCAAGTCGACTCGTCGGCGAATCGTGCGGCGTACATCACGCGCTGCTTGAACCGCTGGACGATCAGAGTTGTGTTTGACGCACCCATACCCACATCTTTTGCCAACAATCGCTGGACCTTGGGCGTTGGCTGATTGGTTAGAAACGGATAGATCACACCGCGTTGCGTAGGCGGCCGAAATGAGAGTCCAACGCCCTCACACGAACTTGGCGCCACCTCCAAGAATCGCCCCCATGACTGCCGCACCCCGGCGTCGTAGAACACGATGCCGCCTCCCGGGCCGGTATCTCCGATGCGACACAGACCACCGGCGGCACATGGCATACCGTTCGAAAACTCGTCACTTGGCGGTTGCGACGGACCATTGGAGAAGGCACGCATTGCGTACAAATGGAACGGTGTGGGCGCAAAGTTGGAACCGACATGTGCACGCGAGGACGTATCGCCCTTGTTGCCCTTCAAACCACGAATGATCCCATTGGCATCGGTGAACTGTGTGCCATCCTGAAACAACTGATACCAAGCGAACGTGTCGCTCGCCTCTGTCGACGTCCAAACAGCCACATTGAGACGAGCCAGTGAGGTACGCCCAATGTGCAGATGCCGATAAATGAGATCCAGTTCGTCTTTCGATGGAAGGAACCAATCGGACTGGCCGCCTCCACGGAAGTTTGCTGCGATCGAGGCTGCATAGCTGCCGTCCCCATAGGTAGCCCTGATTCCCGCAGTGTTCAAGCGCCCGAAACCGACGCCCTTTGCTCGGATGCGCTGGCGGAGCAACGACAACTCTCCTGCTTGATACACCGGCCTTACGGCAGCACCTTCATCTGGCGCCCAGGGGATACCCACGGCCCTCGGCACAACGCGAGCCTCGAGGTACCGGCCCCACCATGCTGACGATCCTGCGTCGTACACCACCACGCCACCGCCCGGACCACGATCGCCCACCCTGCATGGTCCACCTTCGCGACAACCAAGCGAAATTCGCTCAGCCGAAGCAACGCTCGTATGAATGTGGGTTGGCACGAAGAACAGCGACACGAGAAGCGCGATCGCAAGACGCCGAACCATGCGATCAACGGTAGTGAACGAAGATGAGAACTACAGTCGTGCAGTGACCAACAAGTCATCCATCACTGGAATCGGTTTCGTCGTACTCTCCAGTTGCTTCTTTGGTCTTGCACCTACCTTCTCGAAATTCGCACAGGACGATGGTTCGACAGCCACCGGGACTTTGATCGCGCGTTTCACTATCGCCGCAACGATCGCCGTCCTTGGCCGGAGTTTCTTGATGCGCCGCGAGGCATGGCCGGCGAAGAGAACCGTCGTCGAGCTGTTACTTCTTGGTGGAGTCGGCTACTTCCTCGGCGCTCTGTTCTATTTCACGGCCCTCGAAAACATCGACAGCAGCCTCGCCATCGTCCTGTTCAACTGTTATCCACTCTTCGTCGTCTTCTTCGGCTGGGTTCTGTTTCGCCATGCGCCCACCTGGCGAGTGCTCCTGACGCTCGTCATCACTCTGACTGGGGTGGGAATCTCGGCGGGAGAGGTGGGCACAGGAAATGGATGGAGCATTGCGCTGTGCGTGGGATCAGCGCTTTTGTATACGGCCTACTCATTGGGAAGTTCACGCACATTGATGCGTATCGACGTGATTACGGGTACCTCACTCGTAGTCGTTGGTGGTGCAGCTTCCTTCTGGCTTTACTGGCTGATCGGGGGAAGGTGGATCGACGTCTCATTCCCCGACTCGCTCACCGGCTGGTCACACATCGTCTTGATGGGCACCATGTCGACCATCGGGGGAACCATGCTGTTCTTTGCGGGCATGACTCGTATCGGTGCAGCAAAGGCGTCTATTGCCACCACCGCCGAACCAGTGATGGTGATCGTTGCTGGCGTAACGATCCTCGGCGAGTCACTCAATCTGGTGCGCACGATCGGTGCATTACTGGTGCTCGTCGGACTTCTCTCCCTGACGATGGCTGAAAGAAGATCGATACCTACTCCAATACCTCAATGACCAGCGATCACTTGGTGAGTTCGGCTCGCCGAATCGTGTTGATGTAGGCATCAGCTTCGCGTTCGAAATCCTCGAACTTGGTGCCAAATGACTCCTCGAACCATTGAGCAAAAGAGATGACCCCGGAAGTCTTTCTGAAGCCTTCTACGATCACATCTAATCCTCCGTATCGCGCAGTGAGTAGTTGCATGGCCAAAGCGCCCAAGTGGTATTCGCACGTAGTTCCCTTGTCGTCCCGGTAGGAAGACAACGGGCCCGGACATCTTCGTGCCCAATCGAAGAAATCACGGTTGCGAGTAACATGGAATCGCGTCAATGCGTTGGGATAAGGAAACTCCCTGACCATCGCCATTCCCGACCAGAATTCGGCAAAGCCTTCGGAGAACCACAAGGGCTCGTCTGGGGCAACACGCCAGTTGAGTGCTGCTGCGCGGAAGTAGTGCAACCACTCATGTGTCAGCGCCGATGAGTTTCGCACGGCGATGCGGAAACTTGTTTGCTGGAGCCCCGGCTCTCGACGCTCCTCCATGGCGGGCGTCACCAGCTGACCTAGTCGAGTCAGGAAGAGATAGCCCGTGAGATTGGAGACGATGACCCTCCGATTACACAACAGCGCACCCATCAAGAGCTGCCCACCGAACGGAGACAAATCAGGCTTGCATCCGAGTTTGGCCACTTCTCCTAACAGGAAGCTTTGAGTACGTCCGACGATGATGTCCACGGGCTTGTCTCGGGTGAACCCATCCACCCCCTCCAGCCACCTGCGCAATACGTTGAGCACTCGCAATTGAAGCCGGTAGCTATCAGAGTGCTCCGTCCCTGGCTCGATGTGCCAAGTAACTGGAGCATCTGCAGAAAAGTCAGCCTCTTTCATCGAACGAAGATGGCGCTCTACCTGAGCAATGACTTGCTGTTCGGCAGAAGTAAGGAACTTGTAGATCGGACGAGGCGTGTATCCGATCAGTGGATTGATCCTCACATACCTTCCCTGCACCTCAACATCTGACGCGTTTGAGGCAACAAGGGCGCCCACGAAGAGCGAGCAAACTAGGACGAACAAGAGCACACGACGCACACTTGAGTCTCTTGGTCAGCATGCAAGACTTCGCTACCCACTTTGAATTGGGACATTCGATCGGGAGATACTTCTACCCCATTCCTTAGGGTGACCACATGTTCGCCGTCGCCACGCGAGTTCTGGGGTTGCTAGTCGGCAGTACTGACACCACCATCCCGGATGATTTCCATAACCTCTACCCCGAAGACGTGCCCGACAACATCAAGGATCTCGCGTCTTCAGGGCTCGGGCTCGGACCCTTGGTCATAGCCGCAGTGATTCTTCTCGTGATTGGGGTTGTGATGATGGGAAATCGTCGGCGGGTCTAGCGCCAACTCCAACGAATGTCGCGTGGTGGTCCGATCGGGGTGCCCGCAGTGACGGGTATCGCATCGAGAGCCTGTCGCAACTGCGCCCACGCTGTCCACGCGTCGTTACCCGTAGTCGGACACCCGCCTCGCACCTGGAGACATGCAGACGGTTGCGCACCCACTCCGGCAATACGCAAGGGGCTACCCAACTCGAGACCCCGTGCGGCAATCACCGCCCATTGACGAGCCTGCGAGCCACTTCGGGTGTGTATCTGCGGAACCACCACGATGTTTGGCGAAGCTTGCGACGAAACCCACAACACGTCATCGATCGTCCAGCCATTGTTACAACGAACGGATCCAAGGCTCTGAGGACACCCGTCGGCGGAGCCGAAGTTCCACAAGCGACGCCCCGATGTCG
>JBDKEO010000160.1:0-8925 GCA_039795205.1 Actinomycetota bacterium | reverse complement strand
GCAGCCTCGCCTGGCGACTCCCGTCGCCGGTGGTTGCCGATGAAGCGGCGGTTGGTGAGGCCGGCTTGCTCGACGAAGGGTTGTCAGCGCAAGTTCGTCAAACGATGAGCCGACACGTGGGCGTGCTGCGCACGCCCGAAGGTCTCGCACATGCGTGCGACACGTTGTCGGCCATTGCCGACAAGACGTCTCGTGACATCACCCCATCGCGCGCGAGTTTCGAAGCCACCAACATCCTCACTGCGGCGGTTGCAGTGGCGCATGCTGCAGCTGCGCGAAAGGAGAGCCGCGGTTGTCATCGTCGTTCGGACGTGACGACCCCCGACGAATCGCGTCTCGTTCACCTGGACGTTTCGCTGCACGACGGCGAGGTCCGGATCGCGGAAGTGACTCGATGAAGAACGTGTTGTCTGCAAGTACTGAGTCCTTGATCGAAGCGCGTGGCCTGATCGTGGACGAGGTGCGACGAGTGGTGTCGCTCGCACTCGATGAAGACCTCGCCCACGGCCCGGACATCACCACCGAGGCCACGGTTCCCGCACTTCATCGCAGCCGTGCGCGATTCGTCTCGCGTCAAGCCGGACGCCTGGCTGGTATTCCCGTCGCCATTGCCGTATTCGAGATGGTGGGTGGTGCAGACACGCTGTCGGTGCAAGTTCATCGCAACGATGGCGACGACGTGCTGAGTGGCGAAGAGGTCCTGACGATCGAAGGTCCCACTCGTGTGTTGCTCACGGGTGAGCGCACGGCGCTCAACCTGCTTGGGCACCTGAGTGGCGTGGCAACGGCCACCGCGCGATGGGTGATTGCGCTCGAGGGTTCGCCAACGCGTGTACGCGATACGCGCAAGACGATCCCCGGCCTACGCGCGCTGCAGAAGTACGCCGTGCGTTGCGGGGGTGGAGTGAACCACCGAATGTCGCTGTCGGATGCCGCACTCGTCAAGGACAACCACATCGTCGCCGCTGGTGGCGTGGGCGAGGCGTTTCGATTGGTGCGTCAACGTGCTTCGAACATTCCCGTCGAGATCGAGGTGGACACACTTCGACAGATGCAGGTTGCGCTCGATGCAGGAGCGGACCTGGTGTTGCTCGACAACATGTCGACGAGCGACATGCGAGAAGCGATGAATTTGGCCAAGGCCCACCGCGAGGCAACCGGCAGGGAAGTGCTGCTCGAGGCCAGTGGCGGCTTGACCTTGGAGCGAGCGGCTGAGGTGGCAGCCACCGGTGTGCATTTCGTGTCGGTGGGTGCGCTGACCCACTCGGTGAACGTCCTCGACCTTGGCCTCGACTTGGAGGAACTCGCCTAGGCGACGAGCGAACGCTGGTGCACCTCGAGGCACGCGTTCACGAGAACAGGGACGTACGTTTCATGCACCGCGTAGATGGCGTTGTGTCCCGCGTCGACATGGTGCACGCTCGCGTGTTTGATCGCCTCGACCAAACGTTGCTGACGCTCGACCGGCACCACAGTGTCTTGCAGGGTGAGGATGATCGAGGTGGGTACGTCGAGAGCGCCGAGCCAGTCGAGTGAGTTGAAACTGCCGAGCGTGCTGACGGCTTCGATGATGTGTCGCCAATCGTGCGAGGACATCTGGGCGATCGCCCATTGCTCGAGTTCTTCGCCGCGGCGCTGCAGATAAAGCTGTTCGGTGAGCCAATCCCGTGTTTGAGCGGGAGTGAGGCGCACGAGCGCAGCGAGCCCGGTGAGTCCGAGGAAGCCGAGTCGCTCCTCGCGCGATGAAGTGAAGTGCGCCGCAGTGGAGCAGAGCACGAGCCCACGCACGCGTGTCTCATGTCGTTTCCACACCAATTGAGCGATGGTGCCGCCCATGGAGTAGCCGACGGGAATGAAGTTGTTGATGCCAAGCACGTCGGCGAGTGCGGCGACGTCATCGGCGCAATCTTCGAGTCGGAACGAGTTCTTGGAGCGGATGCCTCGTCCATGACCGCGATGGTCGGGTGCGACCACGCGGAAGTGTTTGCCCAGTGCCTCGAATGCGGTGAACCAGTTGAGGTCGGCAGTTGCCGTCCACCCGTGCAACAACATCAGTGTCGGCGCGTTGGCCGGGCCGGATACTTCGCGGATGAATGTCTGCCCGCGACCGGGAATGTCGATCAGGCGGCCGGGAGGTAACTGCATCGTCTAGTGGTGGGCCACCGCTTTGACCACGCGCACCTTGAGCTTGGCCTTGGTCGGTGTCTCGTAGGTGATGAGATCGCCGGCTTTGGCGCCCATGAGCGCGGCGCCGAGTGGCGAAGACGGACTCATCACGCTGACGTCGTCGGACGAGGGCTTCTCTTCCACGTGACCGATGAGGTACTGCTCGGCCATGTCGTCGCTGTCGCCGTCGTAGAGGATGGTGACGATCGAGCCCAGTCCGACGGTGCCGTCGCTAGTGGGCGGCACGATCTCGACATCGTCGAGGATCGACTCGATCTGGCGGATGCGACCCTCCATGTGACCCTGCTCGTCCTTGGCCGCGTGGTAATCGCCGTTTTCCTTGAGATCACCGAGCGCACGGGCCTTCTCGATCTTGTCGGCCACCTCGATACGCCCCCGCGTGGTGAGGTCGTGCAACTCGGCTGCGAGCCGATCGTGTGCCGCCTGGGAGAGGAGGTGTTTGGCCATGTGGCAAAGGCTATCTGAGGGGTTTTCTCCGTACGATGAAGAGCCATGTCGAAGAATGCGCATCGCGTTGCAGTGATCGGTGGAGACGGCATTGGCCCCGAGGTCACTGCCGAGGCGCTCAAGGTGATCGCCGCGGCAGGCGTTTCCCTCGACATCACCAACTTCGATCTCGGCGGCGCGCGCTACCTGCGGGATGGCGAGATCCTCTCGGACGCCACGCTCGCGGAGTTGCGTCGGCACGATGCGATCCTCCTCGGAGCCGTTGGTACCCCAGATGTCCCTCCAGGAGTCATCGAACGTGGGTTGCTCTTGAAGATGCGTTTCGAGCTCGATCTGTACATCAACCAGCGCCCGTTCAAGGGAACTGCCCCTGGGCACTACGCGCCGCATGACTTCGTCGTGGTGCGAGAAAACACCGAGGGTCCATACGTGGGCGAGGGCGGAGTGCTGCGCAAGGGTACGCCGTACGAGGTGGCCACCCAGGGCAGCGTGAATACGGCCAAGGGCGTGGAGCGCTGTGTGCGGTACGCATTCGAGCTTGCTGCCTCACGTGAGCGCAAGCACTTGACGCTCGTGCACAAGACGAATGTGCTCACCTTTGCCGGAGATCTGTGGCAGCGCACCTTCGACTCGGTCGCCAAGGAATTTCCGCAAGTGGGTACCGCGTACAACCACGTGGACGCTGCATGTATCTACTTCGTGCAGGATCCGCACCGCTACGACGTGATCGTCACCGACAATCTGTTCGGCGACATCCTCACCGACCTTGGTGGAGCCGTGTCGGGTGGCATCGGAGTCGCATCATCGGCGAACCTCAACCCGGCGCGCACTGGCCCATCGATGTTCGAGCCCGTTCATGGCTCGGCACCCGACATCGTCGGCACGGGCAAGGCCAATCCCGTTGCAGCGATCTTGTCGGCCGCTCACATGCTCGAATTCCTCGGTGAAGCGGCGGCTGCGTCACGTCTGCGCGCTGCGTGTGACGAGCCCGTCAGCGGTACCACGACTCAGATTGGCGATGCGATCGCCAAGCGAGTGGCCTAGTAGCCGGCGATAGTTTGTAACGAAACAGGGGAGTAGCGATGCCAATCACCACCACGCCGAAAATCTGGATGAACGGAAAGCTCGTCGACTGGGACAAGGCCCAGGTACACGTGCTCACCCACACCCTCCATTACGGCACGGGCGTGTTCGAAGGCATTCGTGCGTACGAGACCGAAAAGGGTCCGGCCATCTTCCGTCTGACCGATCACATCAAGCGCCTCTACAACTCCGCCCACATCCTGGGCATGGACATGCCGTACAGCGTGGAAGAGATCGTGCAGGCGACCAAGGACACCGTGCTGTCGACCGGACTGCCGTCGTGTTACATCCGCCCGATTGCCTACTACGGCTACGGCGAGATGGGGCTGAACACGTTGCCGTGCAAGGTGGACATCGCGATCGCATGTTGGCCATGGGGTGCGTATCTCGGCGATGACGCCGTGGAAAAGGGCGTGCGCATGAAGATTTCGTCGTGGACTCGCCACGACCACAACATCATGCCGCCGGCCGCCAAGACGGTGGGCAACTACGTCAACTCGTCGCTCGCCAAGGTGGAAGCATTGAAGGCTGGTTACGACGAAGCGATCATGCTCGCTCCGAATGGTCTCGTCGCTGAGTGCACCGGAGAGAACATCTTCTGTGTGCGCAACGGCATCATCCTCACCCCGCCGTTGTCTGCTGGAGCGCTCGAAGGCATCACGCAGAACAGCGTGATGCGCATCGCCCGTGATCTTGGCTACGACATCCGCGTCGACAACATCGCTCGCAGCGACCTGTACGTGGCAGAAGAGATCTTCGTCTGTGGTACGGCCGCAGAGGTGGGTTCGGTGAGCTCCGTGGACGAGCGCAAGGTGCCGTGCCCGGGCCCGATGACCCGTGCCATTGCCTCCACCTACGCCAAGGCCGTTCGTGGGCAGGATCCGCGTTACGCCGAGTGGTGCGAACTGGCCAACGGCTGACCCCCGATTTAGTGTCAAAACGCACAGGGCAGGTTGTTCGCCCCATTGAGCAAACCCAAGGTGGGTAGGGCTTAGCGCCTATCCACACAAGCGGGCCGGTTATCCCCAGGGGTTTTCCACCGGTTGTCCACAGTTTGGCCCTGGAGGGGTTGTCGGGAGGCTCACTGTCCCGCAAGACTTGGACCGATGTTTGGAAAGGCTCTCACCGCAACCGAGATCATCATTATTTCGTAGGCGTGCGTCCGCATGGACGTACGCCGAAGCCGCCCAGTCGGGCGGCTTTTTTGTTCCCCGAGAAAAGGACCAGCAATGGCATCACATGAAGCAACCCCACTGGTGGAGGTGTTCGACACCACGTTGCGCGACGGCATGCAGGTGGAAGGCGTGTCGGCAACCGTGGAGGACAAGCTGCGAATCGCCGAGCAACTCGATTATCTCGGCGTGCACTTCATCGAGGGCGGTTGGCCAGGTGCAAACCCGAAAGACGTGGAGTTCTTCGCTCGTGCCAAGCGTGAACTGAAGCTGTCGGCGTCGACGCTCGTCGCTTTCGGCTCCACACGCAGACCTGCCGGCAAGGTGGATGAGGACGTCACCCTGCGCAACTTGATCGAAGCCGAGACCTCGGCGGTGTGCATCGTCGCGAAGTCGTGGGACTACCACGTGGAACAGGCACTGCAGACGACGCTCGACGAGGGCGTGGCGATGGTGGCGGACTCGGTGAAGTATCTCGGCGCTCACGATCGACGCGTGCTCGTCGATCTCGAACACTTCTTCGACGGCTACAAGAACAACCCTGAGTTTGCGCTGCGCGTGATCGAAGCTGCGGTGATCAATGGCGCAACTCATCTGGTGCTCTGTGACACCAATGGTGGTTCGTTGCCGAGTGACGTGCTGTCGATCGTCGCCGACGTGTACAAGCACGTGGGCAATGATGCGATCATCGGCATTCATTGTCACGACGACACGGGTTGCGCCGTGGCCAACTCGCTTGCTGCGGTGGAGAGCGGCGCTCGCCACGTACAGGGCACGTTGAACGGTCTCGGTGAGCGCACTGGCAACACCAACCTGACTACGGTCATCCCGAACTTGCAGTTGAAGATGGGCTATCGCTGTTTGCCGGACGGTCGTCTCGAGCGTCTGACCGCGGTGAGCAACCACGTAGCTGAAGTGTTGAATCGCCCGCTCAACCCGCAGGCGCCGTACGTGGGAGCGTCTGCGTTCGCGCACAAGGCTGGACTCCACGTTTCGGCGATTGCCCGAGCGAAAGACGCCTACGAGCACGTTTCGCCCGACTTGGTCGGCAATGGCACACGTTTCCTCGTTTCGGAGATGGCGGGCAAGGCGACGATCACGATGAAGGCCAAGGAGTTGGGCCTGGCGATGGACGGCCCCGCGGTCAACCAAGTGATCGACGACTTGAAGCGCCTGGAGCACGAGGGTTACCACTTCGAAGCCGCCGACGCATCGCTCGAATTGCTGATGCGTCGGGCAACCGGGTGGAACCAGTCGTTCTTCGAGGTGGAGTCGATGCGCGTGATCACCGATGAGCACGCCTCGGGTGAGTTCACCACCGAGGCCACCGTCAAGGTGTGGGTGGGCGACAAGCGTGAAGTGAGCACGGCAGAGGGCAACGGTCCCGTGAACGCGATCGACAAGGCGCTGCGGGCAGCTCTCGTGTCGCACTTGCCGGCACTCGCGAAGGTGCACCTCACCGACTACAAGGTGCGCATCCTCGACTCATCGTCGGCAACCGGCGCGGTGACGCGGGTGCTTCTGGATGCGTCGAATGGCGGTCGGTCGTGGACGACGATCGGTGTGTCATCGAACATCATCGAGGCATCGTGGCGGGCACTCGAAGAGTCGCTCGTGTACGGACTACTTCACGCCGAGTAGGGCAAGCGAAGTAGGCTCGCCAACGAGATGGCAGCGCCGAAGTTCACCCCCGTCGACCCGACGCACGATCCACGCTCGTACGAGTCGCCCCGACATGTACCCGACACATGGCGACTCGGTCGTCCTGCGGAGATCGCTGGGCGTCAACCGGTAGGTGATCGACTCGGTGCGCAGGGACCCGATCAGGGTTACGCACTCACGCTTGCCAACTTGCTCTCCAGCGAGATTCGTCTGCAAGAAGGAGAGCGACTGGACGATGCGATTCGCGGTTGCCTCGGGATTGCGCTGCGCCGGGCTTCTCGCTTCGGTCGCGCGCCAGTGATCCACGATCTCCGTTTCGCGTTCACGATGTGGGGTTGGTTCCTCGATCAGCCGCCGGCAGATCTCGTGGCAAGGCGACGAAAACTGTTCGCTGGTCTTGGCAACGTGTTGCACCACTACGCGGAAGCGCGCGATCTGGTGGACATGGTCCCCGAAGCCACCTACTTGCTCACACCCGAGCAAGTGAAGGCGGCGATGCCAGGCAGCTGGCGCGCGCTCACCGGCGCTTAGATCGCGAACTTCTCCAAGTCGGCTAGTTCGACGAACTCGAGCGTGCGAATGTGCGTCGAGCGCAGGTTCACTTGCGGTGCCTTGCCGGCCTCGAATGCCTCTTGCCACCGGCCTGCGCACAAGCACCAGCGATCGCCCGGCTTGAGTCCGGGAAAGCTGTAGTGCGGCATCGGCGTGGACAAATCGTTGCCCCTGCTCTTGGAGAACTCGAGGAACTCGGCAGTCATCACTGCGCACACCGTGTGCACGCCGTGGTCGTCTCCGCCCGTCTCGCAACAACCGTTGCGGTAGAAGCCCGTCATCGGTGACGAACAACACTCATCGAGCGGCTCGCCGTAAACGTTCACCTGTTTTGCCACGACAGTGAAGGTAGCCGTTGATGAGACGAAATCTCCGAGCGAGATAGCCTGAAACGAAATGTCCGCGCCTCGATATCGGTTTGCGCCGTCTCCCACCGGTTACTTCCACGTAGGTGGGGCTCGCACGGCGCTCTACAACTGGTTGTTGGCAGTGAAGAACGGCGGCACGTTCGTGTTGCGGATCGAGGACACGGACGAATCGCGCAATCAACCCCAGTGGACGCAAGGAATCATCGACGCTCTCGAGTGGCTCGGCATCCACAAAGACGATTCCCGGTTCGAAGGCCCGTATTTCCAGTCGGCGAATGCTGCCGAGCATGTGGCTGCGGCCATGCGACTGTTCGAACAGGGCAAGGCGTATTTCTGCGACCAGACGACGGAGCAGATTCAAGCGCGCGCCAAGGAGAAGGGGATCACCGGCTACGACGGGCATTCACGCGATCGCGGACTTGGACCCGGCGATGGTCGTGTGTTGCGCTTCCGTGTACCCGAGGGCAAGACGGTGGTGCACGACCTCGTGCGTGGTGAGGTGGAGTTCGACAATGCCACGATCGAAGATTTCGTGCTCCTACGAGGCAATGGCACGCCAGTGTTCCTGATCGCCAACGTGGTGGACGACGTCTTGATGAGGATCACCAACGTGATTCGCGCCGAGGAGCACTTGCCCAACGCGCCGAAGCAACAGATGCTGTTCGAAGCGCTGGGCGAGCAGGTTCCCAGTTGGGCGCACGTCCCGGTGCTCGTAAACGAACAGCGCAAGAAGCTCTCCAAGCGACGGGACAAAGTGGCAGTCGAGCAATACCGCGAGGAAGGGATCCTCGCAGCGGCGATGGTCAACTACTTGATGACGCTTGGCTGGGCGCCGACGGGCGACACGGAGATCGTGCCCTGGGAGACGATCGTCGATCAGTTCCGCCTCGAGGACGTCAACCACTCGCCGGCTTTCTTCGACGTGAAGAAATTGCTCGCCTTCAACGGCGAATACATCCGAATGATGGCGCTCGACGACTTCATTGCCGCTGCCGAGGAGGTGTTCTCACGTTCGGCATCGTGGCCACGTGAGCGCTATGAGCCCGCTCTGTTTCGCGCGATGGCGCCACTCGTGCAAACACGTGTAGCGCTCATTCCGGAGACGATTCCGATGGTCGACTTCTTGTTCTTGCCCGAGCCGCCAATCGACGAAGATGCCTTCACGAAGGCGTTCGCATCAGAGTGGGCAGTGCCGGCTCTCCGTGACATCGCCGCCGAGTTCGAGGCATGTGACTTCAGCGCCGAGTCATTGAAGGCGGCGACTGAGCGCGTAGGCGAGAGACATCAGGTGAAGCTCGGCAAGTTGCAGGCGCCGCTGCGAGTGGCGATCACTGGACGCCAAGTGGGGCCACCCCTGTTCGAGCCGATCGAGTTGTTGGGTAGGCAAGAGGTGTTGCGCCGCATCCAGTCCGCGATCACTCGCGCATCGTGACTTCACGCGCACCTTTCCGCGT